>CALMKK010000222.1 GCA_937867135.1 uncultured candidate division Zixibacteria bacterium | reverse complement strand
GCCGCTTTTATTTCATCCGGGTCATCATTTGAATCACAATCCAGATCTACATACGCCTTGCCGATATCCTCGACACTGTGCGCGTCGCTTCCGGCCCCCTGTGCCATTGAAGTCAAAAGTCGCAGATGTCGATCGGTATCCAGAATTTCTTCCGGTTTGGAGTGGTAGTTTACCGCCTCGATCAAGTCGACCTGAGAAATAATTTTCTCGATTTCAGCGCCGCTGTATAAATTCCCTTTATCGCGGTTGAACCATAAACCGGTGCGGGGACGATAGGGATGCGGGACCATTACCAGTCCCTCTTGTTTATGAATTTCCGCTATGACATCAAAGATATCGCGGGCGATTATCTCTTCCTCGAGAAAGAGTCCGATAATATGGGTGCCGCGATCGGTGGTGATTTCCATTCCGGGAATTATCACGATGTCGGAAGCGAGCATTTTCGCCAAACCGATGGCCGACATGGTGTCATGGTCGCAAATGGCAATGCCGTCCAACCCCGCCCGCGATGCGGCCTCTATGACCGTTTCAATACTGCTGTCGGAATCAAAAGAGTGATTAGTATGTACATGCAAATCCAATTTCATAAAAGGGGATTTCCTTTCAACTTTCGCCGACTTCAATTGCAAAGCAGATGCCGAAATGTTGAAAGATTGAACATTACTCAAGACATTGAATAGCAATGTATTACATGGGTGACTCAGCCTTCCCGGAAGGCCTCTGAAAAAATACCTGAAAAATTTTCCCGGAATTCCAGAATGAAGTTCCCAAAAAAGCAACCGCCCGGCGAAGGGAAAGGACCGGGCGGTTTAGGAAGGTGAGAATGGGAAATTATTGATCTTATAGTTTGTCGATTATAAAGACCGAAGTCATTACCCCCCCGATAATTGAAACCGCGGCCGACATCGTTCTCAGCCAATCGCGATCTTTTTTGATTTCAGTCGGAATTACGATGGCATCGCCGATTTCAACTTTCTTGCCAAGCGTTCCGCCACCGGAATAGACCTGCCCGTCGGCTTTAATTAATTTTGTCTCTCCCTTATTGGCCTGGTTCGTAAAATTCCCGGCCTTCTGGATATAATATTTTACATTTTTCCCCCGCTCGAATCTTATCGTTCCGTTGGATCCGACCGCGCCCAGCACCGAAATTCCGGTCGGGATCTCGGGAATGAAAACAATGTCTCCGTTCTGCATGGTTACATTCCCTTTCTCTCCTTTGGTGGTCACAATTTTATCCATATCCAGCACAATTCGGTTCATATTATTCAGTTTAAAATTAATCACCTCAGCTTTATGAATATTTCCGGTGGAATCCTGTTCCAAAGGCTGGGAGTTGGCGATAATTTCCGGCAGGTTTCTTCTTTCCAGATTTTGCTCAATGGAATTGCGACGGAAAATGGCGCCCTTTATGAAGGCCCGTTCCGTGAATCCGCCGGCCCGCTGGATAATGTCGTACAGGGTTTCATTGCGCGAAATTAGGGCGTATTGCCCCGGGAAACGAACTTCTCCGTCGATCGTGACCATCCGGTGCAGGAACCAATCCGGAATTTTTCGGACAAATATCCGGTCATCCTCCTGAAGAGAAATTTGCTCCGGTTTGTTGCGGGGAATATCAATATATTGAATATGCACTCGCCCGAGAGTATCTATGCGGGCCAGTTCAAAGCCCAGTTGATAAGCATTTTTCTTGAGATCGCCCGACAGAAATATCAAATCGGCCAGATTCATATTGTCATATAGAGGATATTGACCCGGTTTCTCGACTTCACCTTCGATATAAACGAATTTTTTCCGTTTCATCTGGTCGATGCTATAAACATAAAGGGAGTCATAATCCTGAAGATTCATATTATCTTCGCCGGACAAAATAGCCTTTAGGTTTACCGGAATGATTTCCGAGCGGCGATCCGGATAGCGGCGAAAAAGATTGGCGCGATCATAGAAGACATTTTCCGGAAGCAACTCGCCTCTTTTTAACAATCCGGCGAGCGTGGTCGAATCGGTTCGTTCAAATTCGCCCGGATGTTTTACCATGCCGTCGATGAAAACAATATTTCTCTTCATATCATAAAGGGAAAAGACCTGCAGGCGGTCGCCGTCGATCAAAGCGATATCGTCAATCTTCTTTCCGTTTTCCCGATTCAAGTTCAAATCGAGGATCTGCCTATCGTCGCTCGATGAGATGCGATCGAGCATGATTCGATCGAGATAGGCCTGGGCGGTCGTTCCCCCGGCCAGATTCAGCAGACTGCTGACCGTTTCCCCCCCCAGCAATTCATAAATGGCCGGGCGTTTAATTTCTCCGGAGATTGTGACGCGAGTGCCGCAGACCGGGACAAAAATGGCGTCACCGGAAGAAAGACGGATATCGGATTTGCTTTCTCCTTTTAAAAGAAACTGATATAGATCGAATGATGTCTCAATCCTGTTATTACGAATAAGCTGAATATTGCGCATGGAACCGCGAAGATTCGGGCCGCCGGCCAGATAGAGAGCATTGAAAAGGGTTGTCAGCGAACTGACCGTATAGGCCCCCGGGCGCTTGACTTCGCCGGTAAGATAAACGCGGATCGACCGAATTTTACCGAGCGTGACCGATGATCTGAAATCGGAATAGATTCCGGAGAATTTTTTATTGATCAGCGATTCGATATCACTCAGGCTCTTACCATAAACTACAATCTCACCCAATTTGGGAATGAATATTTTTCCCTGCCGATCGACAACCAGGTTGAATTCTTTCTCTACTGTTCCCCAGAGGTAAATTATGATATTGTCACCCGGTCCGAGAATGTAATCGGCGGCATCGGCCACTTCCGGCGCCGTGGAAATATCCGCGGTTGCCTCAAACAACTCATATCCGAATGGCTTCAACTTATCAGCGGATATTGAGTTATTAACCGCTCCAATGACTGGACCAAGAGAATCAATGATATTGGAATCCTTGGGCGGAATCGACAATTTAACCTGCTGCGAATCCCCGTAAATATCGGAACTTGTGTAACGATTATTGCTCCGATCGACGGCAGGCATTTGCTTTTTCCCGGCCAGGTAATCCCTGATAAGCGACTCCTTATCAAGGGGGTCACAAAAGACCGGCTTGAACCAGCTCACCGCGACCAGCAAGATGACAAAGACCAAAAATAGTATTTTCCTCACTTGCACCTTCCTATGTGACTAAACTCCCATTTTCAAAATTAACTAAGGCAAGGCCGGTGCCGGAAACTTATTATTGACGCAATATCTTGTGGGATAACAAAATAACCGTTGAGACAAACCGTTTTGGAGATATTCCAGTGAAAAATTATTCTCAGTATTATTGAAAATTTTTCTCAAGCCGCGAAATGAATCGCGGGAATCAATGCTCCGGAGTCAAGACGTCGTATAAAAAGATAAAAGTTCCTTTTAAATTATGGAGTCTTAAATTATAATAGGACCATATGGATAGCGACCCGATTTATCTGTCAAAACAGGGTTTGTTGAAAATGGAAAATGAGTTGAAAAAACTCAAAACCATAAACCGCCCTGCTATAATATCCGAAATAAAGCGTGCCATGCAGATGGGGGATTTGTCGGAAAATGCCGAATATCACGCCGCGAAAGAGGCCCAGGTTCATATTGAGCGAAAAATCGCCGAGCTTGAGGACAAGCTTAGTCGCGCCCGATCCATTGAAACCGGCAATATCCCGTCGGATAAAGCTTATCTTTTTGCCAAGGTTTTGGTAAAAGACCTGAAAAATGGCGATGAGATCGAATTCCAATTGGCCCCTCCGGATGAGGCCGATGTGGACAATGATATAATTTCCATCAAATCACCCATAGGCGCGGCTCTTCTGGGCAAAGGGGTGGGCGAGCAAATTGAAATTAAGGTGCCGGCGGGAATCGTGTGGTATGAGGTTATTCGAATTTCACGCGAATAAAAAAGTTCTCGGGCATTAGTTTGCCGGAGAACTTTCAGTCTTGGGGAAACCGCGTATTAATCAATATTCGTCTTCGTCTTCGTAGTCGTCAATTTCAATATTATCGTCCTCGTAATATTCCTCGTCGTCGGATACGACCTCGGCGGCCATATCGGCGCACTCAATCGAACAGTAGACCTGTCCTCCCTGCTTGATCGGCTTGCCTGTAAACTTCTCACCGCAAAATGCGCAAATCATAAATTCACCTCCAATAAACAAGCCTGTGGCTCAAAAATCGCTCCAGATAAAAATAAAATGTTATTCAATTTGCAAGAAAAAACTGTCATCTTCCAAAGATTTTCCACAGCCACTTTCAAGCCTTCTTTCGACATACTATTACAATATTTGAGGACTAAAAGTTCATATTTCAAAAAGATTTCGGGAAAAAACCAAAAAAACCGATTTCGCAATATAAGACCTTATTGTTCAATGTCTTTCATGTCCGCGCCGATCCTTTCAGGCGCAGCCAAAAATGAATGATATTGCCCGAAGATCTTAAATTCGAGTGATCCCTGATTTAAATCTCCGGAGCCGCCATCCCATGTTGTGCCCACTCTTCGCGCGCCGGGCCAAAAACGCCCGGAACAATCAGACCCGATTGCCGCATCAGGACTGTCATCTGCCCCCGATGGTGAATTTCGTGGTCGATTATTATTCGCAATGACAATCCACGGGGCCAATTTGAGCCGTACATATCGTCTTCAATTTTGAGAGTGGAATCATCCCAGGTTTTGTTAATTTGCTCTTCGAGCGACTTGGCCGCAGTATCGTATCCCTGCTGAATTTCAAGCGCGGTTTTGGGAAGAGGGGAATCGGCCTTTGGCCCGTAAATTTTAAGTCCGGTACGTCCCGCCATTTCCGGAATGGTCTGAACAATGTGCCAGGCGATTCTCCCCAGCGTCCGATCTTCGGGAGAAACTTTCTGCGACAGTGATTTTTCGCTCAGAGCGCTCATTATTTTTCGGGTGGCATCGGAATGCTGCCGCCAGGTCTGGCTGAATTCCCGGATTGAGTGAAACATAATAAATCCTTTCTAATCAGAACTTGAATCAAGTTTTGAAATCAAACTAAAGTAATATATCCGAATTGAGGCAGGCGGAAAATCACATTATGATTTTCGTTTTTCTCATTTCACCAGGTCAAAAAGATCGGTTATTCGCATCGGCTCAATATGATAAAAACCCTGCCCGTAGCGGCAACCGACTTGACTGCCGAAAGAACGGGCCAATGATTCCAGCGACCAGATATAATCCCGGGACTTTTCCGGATTTAAAAACTGCGACCGATGGCATTTTAGGGCCTCGATCCACTGCTCAAAATGATCGGTGATATCAACCACAAACGACGGACTCAAACCGGGCGGCAGGAAATAATGAAAAATCCGTTTCACGAAATGCGGTTCCCCTTCAATCGGCATTTTTTTTAAAGTCGCATAATTGGCCGCATTTATGACTATTTGCCCGCAGGCCACATGGTCCGGGTGCGATTGCCTTTTGCCATGGCCGACATGAGGATAAGGGGCGAGAATGATATCGGGCCGATATTTTCTTATAAGTGCGGCCAGCTCAATCCTTCTTTCATAATTATCGAAAAGCTTGGTATCTCCCCAATCGTAGGTGTTAATCAGGTCCGACCCAAGAACCCGCGCGGCGTTAACGGCCTCCTCGGCGCGAATCTCAGGTGTGCCGCCGGTGCCCATCTCGCCCGCCGTCAGATAGACAATGCCGGTTTTATATTTCTTTTTGTTCAGATCGATCAAGACGCCGCCGGTCCCGACTTCGACATCATCGGGGTGCGCCCCGATTGAAATCAGATCATATTTTTGTATTTTTGCCATACCAATTAAAAGGCCGGGAACATCTCAATGTTCCCGGCTCGCAAAATTAAAATTGCCCTAAATATTATAAACCCTCAAAATGATCGGAGTGGAATTTCAGTATTTTGGGCAAGAGATCATAGACGAAATGATGATTATCGGCCGGATAGCCGGAATAGCCGGTGTATTCCTCGTATGACACATTGACATTCGATAATCCCTGAAGAGTCGTCCGGAAACTCGCAGTTTGCTGATAGAACCCGTAATCGGCCTGGGGCGAAGCCAGAAGCATCAGCGGCACCGAATCCAGACTATTGGGATACAGCGGTATCAGGCTCTGAAGATTGTTTGCCAGCCAGAGATTCCAGATCGGGGTATACGGAGCGCCGGTCGAATCAAACGGGAGATGCAATTTGATGATTCCCTCGGGATTGAAGAAGGTGGTTGAATCGGTAATTACAATCCCGTCACCGACTGTCCCGGTATCATGCGGGGAAAAACTGGCCGCGGCGGCAAAAAACATGGTTTGCCGAGGTCTGGCATATGACGTATCAATACTCGTGTAAACCATACTGCGAACGCTGTCCCGTATGAATGCGGAATCAATAGGAATCGTTATGGAATCTTCAATCCTCACTGAGTCCCGGAAATGAATAATAGAATCGGCTGTTATAAGTGCGGCGCTTCTGGCATTGACAATCACTTCCTCGAAAAGGGGGATAAATCCGCCGGTTCCATCGGCGCCGTCAAAATCAAGCGGACCCGAGACGGCTGAGGCCGAACTGAAATTCGGACTATATTTTAGGGCAATGCGCATCGCGCCGTAACCTCCCATTTCCACCCCGGAAATGGCCCGGCCGCTCCGCAGAGTATCGGTATTGTAATATCCATCTACATATTTAATTAATGTCCCATTTATGGCATCGCCTATTTTAGCGCCAATCAATTCGTCATATTTGCCGCCCGCCGGATTGCTTCCATAGAATGAACCCCCATATCCATTAGAGCCGTTAACACATACAATAATCATCGGCTTAATTGTGCCATCGGCGATCAACTTAGCGGCGACATCCTCCAGCCCATGATCAAGATAGAAAAATTCATCTTGTCCCATTGGGGAAAGAAGGTATAGAACCGGCAATGGCTCTCCCGAATTCTGCCCCCCGTAAATACTGGGCACAAATACCCTGAAGCGGAGCAGAGTGGTTAGAGCGACGCCGCTAAACATCGACTGCCCTAACTGATCGGGAAAAGTATGCTGGTCCGTATAGGTGGCGCCACGGGAGTATTTATCGTCAACCGATGTGACACCGCGATCGGTGCAGCCGAACATCAGGGTCATCATTGCAAGGACCACAACAATTAACAATGCTTTTCTTAACATATGCCGGTCCTCCTAAAACCTGTATGAGATACCCAGAACGGTCTGGTAGTAGTTTGCGCGATAGTCACCCGGCAAATTATCCATTATGCCATCGCCGTTAACATCAGAAATACCGGAGACGGTCAGGTCGGGATGATGAGTGTATGTCATCGCCATATCCATATTCCAGAAACCGACCGTAAAACCGAGTCCGAAACTATAACTGTATTTATTGCCTAAGTCTATAAACTGAGGGATAAATGTCTCCGCTTTGACCGGGCTCTGATCATATCCGAATCCGGTTCGTAGATCGATAAAACTGAGGGCCTTATATTCCGCCCCTATCATGAAGCGGGCGGCATTGTCCCAATCGATCGGCACTGAAGGATTTTGCGTAAAGAGAGTGTCGTTGGCATAATGGAAGCTGGTGTCTTTTAATCCCCGATAATTCTCATAGTCAAATTCAAAGCCTTTGAACTGCGACCAGAAAGTATATTCAAAATCGGCGTCGACTATTAATTTGCCGGTTAACTTATAGGCCAATCCGCCGGAAACAGACGCCGGAACATCAAGAGTGGTTTTGAAATCGGCGGTGATTCGAACCACGCTACCGCTGGCGAATAGATATTCCTGAGTATTTGGAAAGTAGTTCCTATTTTCAATAAGATATTGATTGTCGCCCAAATAGAAATCCATGGTGCTTGATCCGTCAATTTTAATCGATGATTTACCGGCATAGACAAGGGCGGCGCTGAGTTTCTCACTTATATCATAAAGAAGACCGGCCCGGTAACCGAAGCCCCATCCGTTGCCGTTATTATAATATACTTCGGGAATTTTGTCGTACGGACGATCGCTCAAAGGAGACGGCATGCCGTTCTGACGGAGGGCCAGATCGGAATAAGTCATATCCGCCCTGAGCAATTGCAGGCCGACACCGATCGAGAGCTTATCATTCATGTAGCCGCGGGCGGCGGTCGCCTGAAAGGCTACTACATCCAAATTGTTATAAAATTGGGTCCCCGGATAATCGGCCGGGCCATATCCGGGAAGATTATTATAAAGCCGCCAGCGGTGATTTTCATCGAATAACTGGAGTCCGGACAAGCCAAATACGGTTTCGCCCCAAACCGGCAGACGAAAAACAATTCCGCCCTGAGGGATATTCAGGATTTCGTGATTATTGGCTACGTCTTGACCATTATAAAAACCTGTCTCATAAATATCGTTCCAATAAACATTCGGTTTGGCCCAATAGCGGTCATGAAATATGGCCAAATTGGCGGCCAAATAATTATCCTTAATCCGATTATATCCGGCCGGGTTATAATAGGCGGCGGACCAATCATCGGCTATGGCGCGGAATGCCCCACCCATGCCTCTCGCTTTAACTCCTAAACCGTCAAACGTGAAACCGCTGCCATACACATTGGGCAGCAACAATATCAGGAGCAAAAAGAGAAAGACCGAATACCTTAAAAATCCCATTCTCATCTCCATTAATCTAATATCAAGTATTTAAGAATCTTCCCACCAATTACCCCGCCGGAAACCTGATTTCCTGCGCGGCAAGTTTCTTTTTTTCCATCGCATTCTGCCGTCATATTCCAGGCGGCAAAAAAGTTTCGAAAAGTTACTATAACTCCGCCGGTTTGTCAAGGGGCGTATATAATTTTGAACTTTCCCGGCGGAATAGAAACTGGTTCGGCCACATGATTCAAAGACGTTATTGGGGACAGTAATGCCCAAAAGAAACAATAGTAAAAAAAACAAAATATGAAGATTAAATCTGCCGGCTTTTGGCGAAAAGTCGCCAGAGATTGGCGAGAAGGAAAAAACCGGACGCCACGAGTATAACGGCCGCCCCGGTCGCAATATCAATGGCGAGCGACGCCACCAGACCCAACAAACCCGATAACGCCCCCAGGACGATTGCCCACCAGAGGAGCTTTCCCGACGAACGAGCCAGAACCCGAGCCGATGCCGCCGGAAGAATCAAAAGCGCCGTAACCAGAAGCAACCCGACCGCCCGAATGCTGAAAGCCACCACGACCGCCAGAAGGGCCGCAAAAGAATACTCATAAAAGGTAGTATTAATACCTTTTGAAGAAGCCAGATTTTCATGAAGACCGACAAAAAGTAACCTATTGTATGTTAACCAAATATAGACCGCGGATAAAATAAAGAGAAGAATCATCGCCGTCAATTCCGGCTCTGAGATAGTTAATATATCGCCAAATAGATAGGACTGTAAATCACGACTCAATCCCCGCCGGGCGCTGATAATGGCAATGCCGATCGCAATGACAGTGGAAAAAAAGACACCGATAACGGTATCGGTTGATAGTTCGGTGTGACGCTTAACTCTGATTATGCCTAATCCAATCAAAAGCCCGAAAAGAACCAGTGTCAACCATGGATTGATTCCCAATAGCAAACCCAGGGCGATACCAGTAAAGGCGGAATGACTGATGGTATCGGAAAAAAAGGCCATCCGAAAATTGACCACCATAATACCCATGGCTCCGCAAAGCACGGTCAGAAGACTCAAACCAATGGCCGCCCGAATAATAAAGGTCGATTGCGCCCATTGATAAGGGAAAATCGAAGCGAAAAATTTATAAATCAAATCATAGACGTCCATCGGTTTTCCCCTCCTGCCCGCGTCGTTCCGCGGCATCCAGATGCGGATTGCGAACAATCTCGGTGTGATGACCGAAAACGACCTGAAGATTCGCCGGCGTCAGGACTTCCCCGGTCGATCCCTGGCAAATCATGCTTTTATTCAGACAGATAACATGATCGGCATGATTGCTGACCACCGATAAATCATGGCTGACAATAATCATGGTAAAACGGCGCTGATGTTGAATCGATTCCAGAAGATCGCAGAAGAGCCGTTCTCCGGCGATATCGATTCCGGAAACCGGTTCATCCAGAAGGAGGAGATTGGGATCGCCGCAAAGAGCCGAAGCCAATAGCACGCGCTGCAATTCACCCCCCGAAAGTTTTCCGACTTGATAATTGGTCAAGTGTAAAGATTCGACAATTTTCAGATTTTCCTTGGCCTTTGCGACAAAATTCCCGCGTCGCCCCAGCCAGAGCGGTTTTCGCTGATACGGCATCACCAGAAAATCAAGCACCGTCATCGGCTGCCCGCGATCAAAATCCATACTCTGCGGAACATAGCCAAACCGCGGAACCGCCAATTCCCCTTTATTATCTGATTTGTATATAACATTGCCGAGATAGGAAATCTTTCCCAGAATCACCTTCAGCATGGTTGTCTTCCCCGCTCCGTTGGGCCCGATCAAAGCGGTGACCGAACCCGACGGGATTTCGGTATTAATGGCATCGAGGATTTTTCGGCCGTCAATAATGACGGAAACGTTTTGGAAATGAACCGAAAGCGACACTATTTCGTCCCTATTTCATGGCTTTAATCAATATCACCAAATTGTCGTGCATCCGCTTTTGATAATAATCAAGAGGGATATTTTTATCCGGCCCGGAAGCGATAGGATCGACTTCAAAGTACGGAAGCCGCAGTTCGTTACTGATAGTCTGCACCGCTTTGGTTGAATACTGCGGTTCGGAAAAGATGGCGGCAATCTTGTCCCGCCTCAAAGCGGCCACCATTGCCACCATTTCTTTGGCCGACGGATCCTGCCCGGGTTCTCTTTCTATCACATCGACAATTTCAAAACCGTAATCGCGGGCCAGGTAGTTCAGGACTTCATGCACCGTCACAACGCGCGGATTTTTGAGATTTTGGAGGGAATCGGAAAAGGCCGCGCTCAGCGAATCCAGCATCGCCTTATACTTGGCGCCGTTGGCCCGAATCGCCTCGGAATATTGAGGAAATGATTCCGCCAATCGATCGGTCATGGTTTCAACCATTATGGCCGCTTCTTTGGGCGAAGCAAAGGCATGGGGATTGAATTGCAGGAGGGTGTCGCCGGCCGTATCATCATGCGGATCATAGTACCGCAACTTAATCGGCTTGACCTTTTCGGTGGCGACCACAATCAGCGCACGGTTATTGCCCGTTCGAACCGCTTCTTCCATAAAGACTTCCAATCCCAGGCCGTTTTCCACGATAATATCCGCCTGGTGAATTTTCCGCAAATCATCGGGTGCCAGGGCAAAATCATGCGGGCAACCATAACTTGACGGGAGTAAATTTTCGACTGTAATTCCATCGATACCGGCCGTGATATTTTCGGCGAACAAGTATAAGGGGAAGAAGGTGGTCAGAATTTTTGTTTCACTTTGTCCTTGATCGGCCGCAGCACAGGGAGCGGCCATATGAGCAATAATAAAAAATGAAATGATCCAAATGGAAAAAACCGATTGATTCTTCATTATAATCCCATTTCCTTTAAATTTGCCTGCCGCTTCATGAATTTATGACAAATATCTTAAAAGCGCAAGAATGACTTCAATTTAAGCCGGGGGCTATTTCCAGAATGACACAAGTTTGGAGACGGCATCAAAATATCCGATCTCTGCCGCCAATTTCAATTCGCGGCGGGATTGATCCCCGTCGCTCACTCGTGAAAGATAATAATGAATCGCTCCCTGGTCGCCCGCTCCCTTCAAAGCCAGATGAAAGAACTCCCCGGCGCTCAGGGAATTTTTTAGAAGATACTGCCTGTACCCATCGACCGCATAGGTAAGAGATTGCGAAAAGGCCGAGTTCCCAAAAGATGCCCCGATCAATTCCTTTCTATTCAAATTAATATAACTGAAATAAATCGCCGGATAATCGGACAGCCGGTACCCGGTGGAATCAATGGCGGCCGCAAGCGAGACAAGATATTCGTTTACACCGGCAAATCTGCTTTTGTCGGCCAGACCGGCCCTTATCATAAAGCTGTTCAATTTGTCAAATCGAAAAGATGAAACCCAGGCGGTTCGGCGCGTCATTATGGAAACGACATCTGAAACATGAACCGCCCCCAGAAGATGGCCGATTTCATGAAGTAAAAGCTGGCTGTTCAGAAAGACCCCCCATCCCGAAAAGTTGCTGTCGGGCATTTCCAATTGCGCAACGAGAGCCGCCTTGCGGCCCAATTCCGAGGATCCGATTTGCAGATTCTGCCCCTGCCTGTAAAAATCCATAGGATTGTCGGGACGAAAAACGCCGACCATTAAGGTATCGCCTGGAGACGGATATTTCTTGGCGAAAGAACGAAAGAGGTTTTCAATATCGCTGAAGGAAACCTCCGGAATGGTGAAAAAATCTTTGGATACCATTTTAAGGCCGATCCCGAATTGGCGGCGAAACTGAAAAGAGGCATAATCTAAAGCGGTAATCAGACTGCTGTCTCCCCCATGGTGGATATCATTATATATGCGGGAATCGACCACCAGGTGTATGGGAATTCCGTCCGATGAATCAAGGGCGGTTCGAGGGAAACTCGGCAAAAGGGCCAAAGCATCAGAAAGCAGTCTCTTTATGGCAAAATCGGGCGGTTCACTCAGCCGTGCGGAATCGGGAACCAGCGAATCATTTATCCAATTTTTAAGACTCTCGACCTGAAATTGCCTGCCGTCTATCAGGATTTGTCCATTTCCCGGATCGATCAGACTCAATTGCATCTTTAAAATCAACCGTATGCTTGGCCCTTCTATTTTGCCCTCTTTTACATTTTCGGAGGCCGTCTTTACCAAATCAAATTTCGGTTTTGTATCGAGGTATAAAATATATTTGTAGGCGCCGTTTTTCAGGGTATCCGGAAGGCTGTTCCATTTCGGCTTTTTCCCGGTTTCCCTTATGGTGCAATCCCAGCCCTTGGACCAGAGCCAATAATCAAGGTGGTTTTTTAGACAAGCCGCAAAATTGCCGGGATACATTTTATTCAGGTTCTTATGGGGAGACCGAATGAGAACCAACAGTGGCCCCTTTTCAATTTTAAGGGCTTCCTTTTGTGCCGCCGACGGGGCGAATATCGCGGAAACCAACGCCAGAAGTAGTAATAAATATTTCATCACCGGCCAAAATGAATTATTCCCGCTTGAAAATCAAGCCGGAAATCGGTATTATTAAAAATATGAATATGAAAAGAATATTAATTCCCCTAGCCATAACGGCCTTCTTGTTTGGTTTTCTATCTTTGATGGGATGCGGCAACAAGGCCAAGGATTTCGATTCTTTAAAATCCTCGGGCGAACAGGCGCTCGGGGCGGGAGATTATAATCGGGCCATTAATCAATTGCGATTGGCCTTTCGCATCAGACCCTCCGATCGGGATATTCTATTCCTCCTCGGAACCGGCTATAAGAAGGTGGAGCAATATGACTCGGCCTATTCCTATTTCAAACGGGCCAAACTTTTATATGCCAATGATCGCCCGATAAATAAGGAAATTCTCGATCTGGCTCCGGGACTTAACGACATCAACGGCGCCCTGAATGCCATTGCCGTCCTTATCGCCACCGGGGATAATGAGAAAATGTACTGGCCGCTTCTGGCCGAACTCAATTACCGCCGCGAAGATTTGCAGACAGCCGCCAAATATTTTCAGTTGTTAATCGCCGACAATCCGAACGACAAAACCTACTATTTATATCTGTCCAATACGTTCGCGCAACTGGGGGATTTTGAAGGGTCGAATCGTGTTCTATTTAAAGCCGTGGAAACTTTCGGGCCGAGCGCCGAAGCTTACGCCAACATGGCTATTAATTATTTAAGCATGAAAGATATGGCGGCCGGGGAGACATATTTTCGCAAGAGCGTTGAAATCGATCCCAATAATGTGCCGATCTGGATAAACCTGGCCAATGTCCTGTCCGAACAAAAGGACCCCGCCAAGAAAAAAGAGGCCCTGGCCATTTATATGAAATACAAGGATCAAACCCCCAAAGGATTCAAACTCGACTCCTTGATTCCCGCCCTGGAAGCCGAACTCAAGAAATAGATATCAATTACTCTCGATCGGCTTTTCGGCCCGCTCTATCTTCATCAAACGATTAACGAAGCCCGTCGTGCGCGGGAAAGAGTCATTGAGATCGTTGCGGAAATTACTATAATCGTCCCAGCCGTTTCTATTTTTCCTGCGGACGGATTCCGTAAACAGAACATAAAAAATCATAATCATCAAAGTCACCAGGGAAAATAGAATGATATTAACCAATCGATGCGGCCCGGATTTTATGGTCGGCAAGGTCGGCCGATCAAGAATACGAACCACCGGAATGTCTTTTTGAACATCCAGTTTGGCCGATTCATACTGCTGAAATAGAAAAGCATAGGTTTGCGATTTAATTTCAATATCACGTTGTAGTTGGGCGATAGTCTTAAGGATTTGCGGATCGCCGCTTCCCGACCAATCCCGGTTGACCTGCTGATACGCCTCCATTTGGTTTTCGGTCGCCTCCAGATCCAATTTGGTTTGAGACAGCTGTGCGGCCAGGTAGCGCGCATTTTCTTTCGCCCCCGATCGCTGCTTATTCTGTACAAAATCATCCAGTTGGACCAAATATTCATTCAATATCGCCTGCGACAGCGCCGGATACTCGGTTTCCACGCCCAGGGTGATCACACCGGTTTTTTTGTCGGTCGCAATTGAAGATATATGCAGAAGAGCCTTGCGCAGTTTATCGGGATTCTCAATCCCGAAATATTCTTTCAAACTCAAGGTCATACTTTTATTTTTATGCACAAAAGAGTAAGTCTTGGACAAAACTGCATTCCGCACCCCTTGAGATTGCAGAATCACAGGAAATAATTCCGAAGAATTATCATCGGGCGATATCAGCCCCCCCAGTCCTGCCAGGGCCTTCAATTCATTCATCTGATCGTTGTTACCGGAAGGCAAAATCGTGGCCGTCGAAATATATTTATTGGGAATGAGAAATAAAATGCCCGCGGTCAAAACCGCCACGGCTATCACGCCGATAAAAATAGTTTTCCTTCGATTTAATATAACCGATGCCGCCTCAAAAATATTGAAAGCGCCGTTCTCCACTTCTTGATTCGGGCCGCTTTTTAAAATTACTCTTCTCTGCATTTTATCCTCGGACAGATTTCACCGTTTATAATGATGTCAAATTTAATGCCAAAATTATCAATTTGCCTTCAAAGCCAACACCCTTAACTGCATCGACTTATAAATTCGCACCATATTGGCAAATTTCTTTCCCGGAAAATCTTTCCGTTCCTTTCGGTTAAATCTGCTCCATCTTTCACAAATTTACTTTCTTAATAGTAAGCCTCTTCAAAAGTCTGTTCTTCTTCCGGATTGGAAGGATGCTTGACATTGTAATCGGCAGGTTTCTTCTCGGACAGGTTAATATAACTTTCCGCCACTTTGTCCCATAGGTAGAATTCGTTCAAGCGCACTTTCATTTCCTCCGAGCGGTCGAATAGTAAAAGCGATTGCTGAAAAGCGCTTATCATCTCATCGATTTTGAAATAGAAACCGGAATCACCCAGGACTTCGTGGCTGAATTCGCTGTCGATCGCCATCACTCGCGGACAAAATGCCATCGCCTCCAGAAGAGCGGGGTTGGTTCCCCCGACCGAATTGCCATGGATATAGCAGAAACAATTGCTTCGCAAAACGGCCAGCTCTTCGGCGTCGTAGATGGCATCAAGGATCGTTATATCATTCTGGCCGTTCATGGCCCGGAGTTTGAGCGCATACGGGGTCGGTTCTTTGTATCCCACGATCACCAGCTTATATCCGCGCCGATTGAGGAAAGAGCGGATATAGTAGCGGGCGATTTCCAAAGGAAGATTGTCCGGTTCGAAGCGGGTGATTTGAAGGTAATATTTCCCCCGTTGCAGACCGTATTTTTTGAGGATTGCGGCCTGATGATCGGTCTCGGTCGGCGCCGGTTCCGGATACCCATATGGTATATAACTCGTGTTTTTAAATAATTTATCGAGATAGAAATCCTGGATAGCCAGGGAATCGGAGATCAACCGACTGCAGAGACGGCAAATTATAAACGATGATACCAGATAGTACAATTTAAACGGCCAGGCCCATTTTTTCCGCCGCCATTCCAGACCGTCGGTATTGACCGCCATCGGCAGGGCCGCCAGCCAGGTCATGATTATGCCGGGGAAATTGGCGTTATTGAACCAGAATATGAAACGGTAATCATGGCGATGTTTCCAGATATACCAACCGGTTTGAATGGATGAAACAAAGGTATCGAATTTGCGGCGGCGGCTTCCCTTGATATACACCAGCTTTCGTCCGTATTTGTCCTCGGATGGTTTGTACCCCGATGACAAGCGGCAGAAGACCTGGCATTGATACCCCTTCTCGGCGAAACGGCGCGAGATTTCGTCCACGGCCGTTTCAAACCCGCCGTAATTGGCCGGGATTCCCCTTGTCCCGCAAAAAGCAATAAACGATGCATTGTTTTTAGTCATGGTGTCATTTCTCATATTTTGAATCGATGCCTGCATTATCGGCAAGAGAAGCTATTGATATAATGGCTCAATTTTGTGGTATTGTTAAAGAAATTTCGCTGATAGCAAATAAAACCGCTTTATAAATTATCCAACCGAAAATAAAAGCCGCAATTTTGTAAATTACCGCATCTAAAGTAAAAAGCGTGCTGGAGGCGAGACTGATTCCGATTAAAAGATACAAAGCCGACTTATCCCCGCTGAAACGATTTATCCGGCTGTCAAAAAAGCGAATAATAATTCCCAGAAAATAGAATCCCCCGATTATTCCCCATGGGCCAAAATTCGCATAAAACTCGGCGATCAGGCCCGCCCGAAGTCCCCCGCCTGCAAATTCATAGCCGAAAAGGTTTTTGAGAAATTCCCCGAACGGAACCCAATCGACAGATTTGGCTACCCCGACCAGATCCAGAACTCCGCCCGGTATCATGATGTAAAAAGTATTGGTGAACATCTGACCATTCAAGTAGCCAATTTTATCGGGAATGTACGCCAGTAATTTCGCAAATTCCCGGAATTCCGGCGCAAAATCGGCCGCGAAGCGGAGAAGAAATATCTCCGGTCCCAGCTCCACTCCCATCCGCAGTATTCCCACGGCAAACCAGATTATCACGGCGGCCGTTCCGGCCATTACAAGATATCCGGTTTTAATGACTTTTTTGCGCCAGACATCTATCAAGATAACCAGAACCGGCGTGAGAAACATCGAACGCGATCCGCCCATCAGGATAAGGCATAAGGAGATTACCGTAATACCTGCCATCAGATATCGTTGCTTTCTTTCTCTTGACCGTCCCGCCCGGAAATAGCCCAGGACTGCGGTTAGAACCAGCTGAAAATACAGAATCTGCGGAAGTCCGCTCGAAATCCTGGTCCGAAAATCATCGGCATGCTCGGAAAGAAGCGGAATTTTCCCGCCGTACTGCGACATCATAAGCAGGAAACCGGCCGCACCGACCCCAAAAAGGGCTAATAGCGCCGGAATATATCGGTCTTCGGAAGAACCCACCGGCTTTGTTGTCTCATTATTCGTTAACCCTGATTTGAATTTGATTTTCTCGAACGTAAAATAGGCCAGCAGAAACGCCGCCAGGGCCGCCAATGCATACAATATCGGCATTAGAAATGAAACCTGATAATTGAAATCATAGTTTATGAACCAGAAATAATTGGCCAGACGGTACGATAGCAGGCCCCCCAGCAGAAAATATAAATAGAAGATAATAAATATGGAGAATATGGTTCGACGCCGCATCAGATTTTCTCCCCTGCCGTTTCCGCTATCAGTTTCAGATAGGCCGTCACATTCCTGTCCCAGTCATATTTCTGCGCGATTGCCGCCATCCGAACCGCCAGCGCCGCCCTTTGTTCCGGATTATAAATGGCGGTCACATTAATACCCCGACCTTCATTTAAATCATTTTCATCAATCGGAAAACCGGCGCCTTCGGCTTGTTCCAACAGCACCTGACAGGCGGCGTTAAACAGCACCGGACAGCCATGCTTGAAAGCCTCCATCATGGGGAAGCCGAAACCTTCCACCCGTGAAAAGAGAATCACCGCCATCGCCCCTTGATAAAGCGCCGATAGAGTCAACTCATCGACATGCCCCAAATATTGCACGCGGTTGATATAATTGCGGTTGCTTCTTATCATTTGCAGAAAATTGTCGGCCTCACCGGAGCCGAAATCGTTGATTCCGCCCGCCAGCACCAGTTTCCGGCCCGGATGTTCTCTTTCCAGGCGCAGATACAATTTCAATGCCGCATAAAGATTTTTTCCGTGCGGGTCAATCCGCCCGACAATCAAATAATATCCGTTGTCCGCAAGACCGTTGTCTCTTAATATTCCGGCCGTTCGGGATTCATCCCCGACCGGATTATCGACCCCCTCGGGAATAACTCTCACTCTCCCTTCCGGCACGGCCGGAAAATATTTCTGTATCTGTCTTTTGACAAATTCGGAAATCGCCACAATAGCGGTACTGTTGCGCATCGATCCCGGCAACATTATTTTCTTTCTATAGAATGTACGTATCCGCCCATATTTCTTGGACATTTCGAATTCATTGAGATCATTTATGACGACTATAAAGCGTAGAATCGGAATCAGCACGATTGGATTGGCCAATATAACCGCCGTTTTGAATCCCTTCAATAAACAGACCATGGGGAAAATGAATGCCGACCAGATTATGGCCGGAAGAGAACCGGCCCCAAGCATCCACGGGGTCATAATTTGCACATGTCCCAGAGGCGATGTTATATTTGCCGCCGTATTCTTATTGGTGTACAGGACAAATTCCTTATCTTCCGCCGCCGGAAGATGCGAAATGAATTTATCTATGAATACGCCCACTCCCAATTTGGGGCCGTGATAATATCCGAGGATAGCTGTTTTCGTTTTCATCGTGCGGTCACCGTCTCCATCTTATCCGCAAGCGACCTTTTATCGTCGCCGGATAAGGCGTCGTCTTTCAGCGCCTCCATCATAGCCCCGGCCACATAATTGATATTCTCCTCTGTCATACAGGCCGGATTGGAATGCGGATCGCTGATTATCCCCCGAAAGCTGTTCCGAAACAGCCACCGCGCGAAATCATCGTCCCCCTCTTCCGCCCGAGCCATCAAATCCCGCACCGAGTCCGCCGCTCGAAAATCCTCCAGCGTGACATGCCGGCAATGCGGCAGGCGGTTGAAGAAAGTCGGCACCAGCGTGAAAGCCGTCTTCCCCATCAGGGCCGCTTCATAAGCGACCGTGCCGGAGACGGTGATAACCAGTTCGCTCCGGCGAATCGCCTCATGCGAATCGGTCTTTTCATTCAGGATATATATCCCGGGGATTTTCTGCAAACGGCGGTAGAAGCCATAGCTTCGGTCGCCGATGGCATTGGTATGCTCTTTCACCAGCACCGGCCAGTCCGCCGGAAGGAACCGCCGGATATTGAATATATTGCGGAATTGATCGTCGTAGTACCGCCCCAGAACATCAATTGATGCTTCCGGTTGTTTATGCAGGGTCACCAGCGCGAATTTCTTTCCCCCGAATTCGTTGAGTTCGGAGGTGTTCACGAACCGGTAGGTTTCTTTGTTCCATTCTTCTCTTATCCGCATTTTGAAACGGAGCCAATCGTCATCCATCAGGGTCGGATCGAGCGCATCGATATTTTCCCGCGTGAAAAACCGCTTGATCCTGGCCAGCCGGGCTTTCATTGACCGTGATTTCCGCAGAAGGTTGTCATTCAATTTAAGATAATCCGGCTTTTCCAATTTTATGATCGGCTGTTCCGCCCTGCTATTTCCGTTCCGGGGCCTTTCAAATAATACCGCTTGATACTCATCCTCGAAAAATGCAAAACGGCCGTTGGGAATCCGGATCGTTGCCGGGTTGAGATAACGGCACCGCAGTTCTTTCCGGCGATTCACCAGTCTCAGGATTAATATTTCGTGCGCCCAGGTCACTTCCCCGAAAATATGATCGATATTGTTCGATGCTACAAACTCATACAGCGGACGCTGGATATTGGTCAGATATTTTATCCCATCGACCGGCATATGACGGAGCACGCGGTCGCCGAAAACCAATCCCTGCAGTTTGAAATCGTCAATTGCATCCGACGGGATATTGATATATTTTTTATTGATAAGAAGAATACGGCTCTCCGGGTATCGCTCTTTAAGATAGACATATAACCGGCGATTGACCGTTATCCAGAAAATACCTATTCCCTTTTCTTTGAGTTTCTCGGCGATCCCCTCAAAGAATTCCGTCTTCCCGAAATTCGCGACAAAACAGATATTATTTTCAGCGCTTTTCCGCATCCTCAAACCTCAACATTGGCAACAGCAGGTTGTTTATCCGGCGCCATCTGACGATTAAATTCTCTTTCGCCTGAACGCAATAGAATTGGTAGGGTTTTCAACACCAGTAATAATGTTGACGAAATAAGTGACGTAATTCCGGCACCGTATAGCCCCAGTCGGGGCACAAGCAGGAAATTCAAAATAATTGCGGTTCCGCAGGATATCAGAGTGGCCCGAACAATTGTCTTATCACGATGCTGGGCATATAACATATAATGTGGAATATAGGATATAGTGAGAATCATCGCGCTTCCCAACAAAAACCAGAAGAGCGAAAGATATTCCGCAAAATGAGGGCGGTTTAGAAACCGCACTATAATTGGAACCGCAACGGAAAGAATAGCGGCAATCAACCCTCCCCCGATTGAAACGCCCTTGATTAATTTGCGTTTCATAATCCTATAATTGGCCAGATCGCCTGATTGAAAATAGGTAATAAGTTTTGGATATAGAAGGCTAAGTACACCGCTGGCCATAAAAATCTGAAGGGCATTGGCCAATTGTGAATAAAACGTATATATGCCGACTTTTGCTTCCCCATAATATGCTTGAATAAAATACCTATCCATATATTGCACGCCCATCAGAGCTATCGTACCTATAAAAAACGGAAGGGAGATTCCCGCCCCGCGCCGTATCCATGCCCAATCAATGGGAACTGATTTGACATTATTCCATCCATATTTCCGTAAGGCATAAACTGCCCCCCCGATGCTCAAGGTTGCGCCAATCATCCATGTGAGCAAAATGAAGTGTAAATTTTGCATACGAGGAACGAATATTCCGACTGCAATGGCGGCATAAATCCAGATTCCGCTTCTAAGGAATAATATCATATTGGCAGTGGTCGCTCTTGAAACCGTTATCAATACGCGATATGCTTCCTGAGAAACATGCTCCAAAATCAAAAGAATATATATCCATCCGATGTAATTCCACGATAATACCCCTGCCAAAAATGGAATAATCAGCAGCGGTAATCCAAAAACGTAAATAATAGTATGAAAAATAAATTGATCGCGCAGCATTGGCGCCGTTGGGACATTGGATTGGCGAAGCAATTCTCGACCGCTAAATACATAGAAATCCATTCCAAGTACATATACTGCAATTCCAATTGTCACCGTGATGAGGCCAAAACTTCCCAAATCTTCGGCGGAAAGATATCTTGCCATGTATAACAATAGAATAAACTTGCTGGCCATGGTAGCGGCCCGCAAAATTACATTCACTATGCTGCTTTTGAAGTAACCCATCACCCGATCAATTCCCACGATACCGGTGTTCCTTTGGACACATCACGGCTCACCCGCTTCCCCAGTATGACATCATAATACTTCGGCGATAAACCGTACCCCGGCCGGATATCGCGAAGATTCTCCGGCGTGAATTCTTCCCCCGCCTTCATATCGGTGCCGACATACAACGAACGGCGAAATTGAAGCGACTTCTTTTCCTTTTCCGAAACCCCATAACTGATTTTCCCCAGCGCCTGCCGGGCCCGCGCCGTTTCCTCAACCAGCATTTTCATCTCCGCCGGTTCCAGCGAGAAAGCGGCATCGACTCCCCCCTCGGCGCGATTGAGCGTAAAATGCTTTTCTATGACAGCCGCTCCAAAAGCGACACTCGCCACCGCCGCCCCGATCCCGAGCGTATGGTCGGACAATCCGACCGGAAGATCGAAAAGTTCGCGCAGATGGGGAATGGTGCGAAGGTTGCTGTTTTCAGGCGACGCCGGATAACTGCTGGTGCATTTCAATAGGATAATATCTTTGCATCCCTGATTGCGTGCCGTCCTGATGGTCTCATCCAGATCCCCGATTCCGGCCATCCCGGTCGAAATAATCATCGGCTTGCCGGTCGATGCCACCTTGCGGATCAAAGGCAGATCGGTATTCTCAAACGACGCTATCTTGTAGCAGGGGACATCGAGCGACTCCAGAAAATCGACCGCCGTAATATCAAACGGCGTGCTGAAGCCGATCATGCCCAATTCGCGGCAGCGGTCGAAAATCGCCCGGTGCCACTCCCAGGGGGTATGAGCCTCATTATATAATTGATACAGCGATTTCCCTTTCCACAGACTCCCCTCATCGCCGATATGAAACTCCCCCCGATTGATATCAAGGGTCATGGTGTCGGCCGTGTAAGTCTGAATTTTGAGCCCGTGCGCCCCCGCCTGCGCGGCCGCCTCGACAATCGCCAGGGCCCGCTCCAGTGATTGATTATGGTTCCCCGACATTTCGGCGACAATAAAAGGAGGCCTTCCCTCGCCGATCCATCTTGAACCTATCATAATTTCTTTCATTTCATTTGACCTCCTGCATGACCGGCGTCCCTTTGCCGATTAGGTCCCTGACCGGCGTATCCCAACCATTTATCAACAGATGCTCCACTCTATCGCGGTCCTTTAGGCGATGCGCCGTTCCCCCCGCAGGCTGGGGATATGATTTGGCCTTCCCGACCCGAATTTCCGGCCAGACTTTTATGAATAATGATTCTATGGCCTCCGTCAGATGTTCATAGCTGGTACGAAGCGTATCATTCGGATCATAGCCCAGTTCTTCCTGAAACAGGATATCTCCGGTATCGAGCCCGGCGTCTATATAATGTATCGTAACCCCTCTCGGTGTGTCATCGATAAAGCTCCAGAGATTCGGATCGGCCCCCCGGTTCCACGGGAGATACGAGATATGAAGATTTATGACGCGATTCGGAAACCGGCCCAGCAGTTCCTTCCTCAAAATATGCCGATAGCCATAACTTATCAAAAAATCTTTTTTGTCCAGTATTTCCGCCCCGGCTTGAAGCGGCTCTTCGGTATGGGTGACATCATCACCAAGAGATTTAAGATAATTCGCCAGATTTTCCCGATACGGTCCCAAAAGCAATATTTTCATACCGAAACCTTAATTTGCGACAATTTATGGATGTTCTGGAAAACCCTGTCGGCACCGAGCCCATCACACAATTCCAATTCCTTGCGTCTCATTTCATTTATGAGCGACGGTTGCTCCAGCAAACTCTGAAGCGCTTCGCCAATCTTATTGGACGTCACCTGCTCCGACTTTCCCAGATATATTCCTATTCCCGCTTCATGGCACGATTCCGAAATTGGCACCTGATTTTCAGCGACCGCGATAATTAGCGACGGCAACCCCAGACAGCATCTTTCCCAGGCGGTCGTTCCGCCCGCCCCGATCGCCAGGTCGGCTTCGGCCATCATCTCCGCCATATTATCGATTTGGCAATGGAGCGTTGCACCGTGAATAGAATGCGCCGTCGCGCTGATTTCATCCCTGTGGCGATTGCCCGATCCGATTACAATATCAACGGTAAGTTCATTATTTCCGAGCCTCTCGATTGCCTCCAGCGCTTTGGCGGTTTCGTTTTCCGGATCGACCCCGCCGAAAAAGAGGAATAGCTTCCGAATCGGATCTTCTTTTATCCTTATATCTTTCCTGACCCGGGCGAATTCCGGGCGAAGCGGGGCGTACTGCGGCCCGAACAGCGCCGTGCATGATTCAGGCAGGAGCATTTCATATCGCCTCGAGGGATCGGCATGATAATTTTGATCCAGCAAAATATCGCAATCATGGTGGCGGTTGGCCAGATCATCGATAACCATAATTTTTCCGGCAAAAGGACGCTGCCGCTCTTCCCAACGGGCGTCCAGAGCGTAATGATCGACAATAAGCAAATCGGGACTTTCCGATGCCAGAATCGCGGCTGTCTCTTCGGCGTCGGTATACCAGCGGACCCCCAGCCAGGAAGCATATCCGGACGTGAGTTGAAGATGACTCTCATAAGTAAGCAGGTGAAGACGGAAACCCTTTTGAGAAATCAAGCCGGTCATATTTCCGGGCAGGCCGCGGCAAATGAATGACACCGACGCCCCGTCGGCACGAAATCTTTCGGCCAGCGTCAGGCACCGCATCAAATGGCCGGTCCCGATAATATTCGATGAATCGGTTCTGATTATTATTTTCATTTAAGCCTCAACTTGATTTGTCATTCTTTCTCAATCGCTTTCATGAATTGAGCATCCTGCTCCAGCGATTTATTCAAACCCCGGCCGGGATCAACCCCGGCATTGATAGCCTTCAGTTGCGGTTCTTTCTGCAGAAGATTTAAAACATCTTCGGTCGTAAAATTATGGTCGGCAGGATATAACCGTTCGTAAATTTTTATGACAAATTCATAATCGGCCGGCTCATCGACCGTCCACCTCAAATCGGACAGATTCCGTTCCGACTTGAATTGCCCGATTCGAAAATCCTCGGGATGCGTATAGATAAACCGCGTTACATGTTCCTTTTCCGACGGTAGCACCGCTTCCCGCCAGGCTTCTTCAAGAGCTTCGACGCTGAAAACCTCGACATCCAGCCCCACCGGGTATGTGCGTTCGACCGTATTGCTCACATAATCATATTTGCCCGATTCAAAAATGGTTATGGCCCGGTCGATAATTGCCGGGTCCGCCAGGGGACAATCACCGGTCAGTCGGACAATGGTTCGAGCGTCGTAATTTTTTGCCGCCTGATAAAATCGATCCAGGACATTTTCCAGATCGCCGCGAAAACAATCGACCCGCTTCTCAAAGCAGAAGGCCGCCACCGCATCATCTTCGCGCCCGACACTGGTGGCGACAATGAGATGATCGATTTTTCTGGCCGGGCTTATCCGCTCCAATTGCCGCTGTAACATCGCTTCGCCCAGGATCGGAAGCAGGACCTTGCCGGGAAGCCGCGAAGAACTCATCCGCGCCTGCAAAATGGTCAAAATCATATTATCTTTCTCCCTCCAGGGCGGCTTTCAATTCCGCTATGATTCTCTGACAATCCTCGTCGGTCAAATCGGGGTACATCGGAAGCGACAAAGCGCGCGAATAATAGTTTTCGGCGTTCGGAAAGTCTCCTTCGCCCGTATCATACAAAGCGCGGTAATACGGCTGAAGGTGAATCGGGATATAGTGCACCTGCGTCCCGATACCGGACTGGCGCAGTTGATTCATTACCTCGGCGCGGGATATTTTATAAAAATCAAAATCTATTTGAACTACATAAAGATGATAGGCATGCGCGATATTAACTCGCCCTTGAAGAGGCGTCACGGAACGGTCGGGAAAACCGGCCACAATCAAATCGTCATAGGTCCGGGCGATACGAGCACGCTCGGTCAATGACCAGGAAAGCCGTTGCAACTGACTCGTTCCCAGGGCGGCCTGTATTTCGGTCAGCCGATAATTGAATCCCAGTTCCTGCATTTCGTAGTACCAGGGATTCATGCCGCCGGACGTCTTGGCCATATTTTTCTCGACAAATTCCTCTCTTTGCATCCCATGATTCCGGAACCTTCTCAATCTTTTGGCCAGTCCGGTGTTGGCCGTGGTAACCGCGCCTCCTTCGCCCATCGCCACATGCTTGACCGGATGAAACGAAAACACGGTCATGTCGCTGTGGGGTGTTCCGCCAAGACGATAATCTCGATTTTCACATCGATATGATCCTCCCAGGGCATGACAGGCGTCATCTATCACCCAGGCCCCATGCTTCTTGGCTGCCTGATAAATAGCGGGTAAATCACACGGTTGACCTGCAAAATGAACCGGGATCACGGCCTTGATATTGCCGTCCTTATCTTTTGATAGAACTTCCGCCAACGATTCCGGATCCATCAGGCCCGTCTCCGGGTCGATATCGGCGAAAGTAATATCGGCGTCGACATAGCGGGCGCAGTTGGCATCGGCCAAAAAAGTATTGGGTGTGGTTACGACAATATCCCCCTGCCCGATTCTCAGGGCCAGCATCGCCAGGTGAAGCGCCGCGGTGCCGTTGGCGCAGGCGACCGCCTCGGGCGCCCCCGCATATTCGGCCAGACTTTTCTCGAATCTTTCAATGGCCGGTCCCTGGGTCAGGAAATCGGAGCGAAGAACTCTCACTACCGCTTCAATATCATTTTCGGTTATATGCTGACGGCCGTAGGGAATAAATTGCTGAGCGGAATCCGTTTTGTATGATGACAATGTTAATTGCATATTTATCGCCTCATCGATACAGGTTCATTCGCAGTGCGGCCGATATTCGCATTATCCGGCCCGTTGCTAACCGCATTGAAATCCGCGGTATCGGCCCTGAATTCGGGGTCGATATGCCGGCGGATTAATTGACGCAGTTGCTTGATATCCAGCCATTCGGTATTGGTTCCGCTGGAATAATGAAAACCATCGGGACAAAATTCCCCATCGAACGCTTTGCGGAAACTCTCCACATCCCAGAGACGGGTCGATGGTAGAATCACGAAATATTTCCCGAATTGGAGAGTATTGATGGCGTCGGTCTCCGTAATCATCTCTTCATGCACCTTTTCGCCGGGACGAATCCCGACCACAACCTGTTCGCAGTGCGGTGCCACCGCCGCGGCCAAATCAACAATCCGGTAACTGGGGATTTTGGGGACAAATATCTCCCCTCCCCACATATGCACGATGGCATAAAGGACCAGATCGACCCCCTCTTCAAGGGTGATATTGAATCGGGTCATACGGGTATCGGTAATCGGGATAATCCCCTCTTTTCGCTTCTCCATAAAAAACGGGATAACCGATCCCCGGCTTCCCATCACATTGCCGTAGCGCACCACCGAAAACTTGATATCGCGCGCCCCTTTAAAATTATTGGCCGATACAAAAAGTTTGTCGGAGCATAATTTGGTGGCCCCATACAGGTTAATCGGGGCGGCAGCCTTATCGGTACTCAGGGCAACCACACTTCTGACGCCCCTATCGATCGCCGTCTCAATCAAATTTTGGGCCCCCAAAATATTCGTTTTTATCGCTTCGAACGGATTATACTCGCAGGCCGGAACCTGCTTCAGAGCCGCCGCATGCACGACAATATCGATTCCCTCCATCGCCCGGAAAAGCCGCTCTTTATCGCGGATATCGCCGATAAAAAACCGCAGTTGCGGATATTTCGACGATGGCATCATCTGAGCCATCTCGAATTGTTTCAACTCATCCCGCGAATAGATTACCAATCTGCGAACGTCGGGATGACGATTCAGGACGGTTGTTACGAATTTCTTTCCAAAAGACCCGGTTCCTCCGGTAACTAATATTGATTTCCCGGAAAGCATCTTTATTCCTCGGCAAAGGGTTGGGAACAGGGATATTCGACTTCATCGCAGACAATCCATGGGGAACTGGTCCCAATGGGGCCATTAAGATTCCCAAGCTTGCATCCCTGCATAAATAAAACTCCATTCATTTATCAAAAGATTATGCAACCCCTGTGCCAGACCTCAGGCTGGGAATATCGCTAACGGCGACAATAAGTTACGGTGACATCAACAGGCACATCGTTGCCATTGCCGGAACAGTTTACCGATTTTATAGGAACGATTTTCCATTTTGAGGAAAAACACATAAGTCCCAATAAGATTGATAGATAGCAAAAGATCAGGGTTCGTTTTTAATGGCTTTAATTTCTATCAAATTCCCAAGCTTCCTGATATAACCGTTGAGAAATCTTCATTTTTCTATTTGTCAATTTGGCCCGAAATACGTAAAATAGACAAACATCTGGGGATGGAGTCCCCCGTGGAACCGCCTTGGCCGGGCTAATGACTCCTACCGCGCAGGCTTATCCGGCGGAGGAGCTTTTTGAAATCGATCCCGCGCCGCATAGGTGGTTTTTTCTTGCGCCATGGCCCGGTACAATTTTAAAGGAGGATTCCACTATGCTGCAAAAACTGGCCATAATGGCCCTGGCCGGAGCCCTGGGTACACTCGCCCGCTATGGCTTGTCCGGTCTTGTCCAACGAGCCGATGGGGTCTCATTCCCCTGGGGCACATTGGCGGTAAATTTCGTAGGATGTTTCTTGGCCGGCCTACTGTGGGCGGCTTTTGAGCATCGCTGGCCGGTTTCGGCCCAGACCAGAATTATAATTTTCTTCGGATTTTTAGGAGCTTTTACGACATTCTCCGCCTTTATTTTCGAAACCGGAGAATTAATGCACTCGGCGCAATGGGTATATGCCGGCGTCAATATGCTGATGCAAAATGGATTGGGGCTGCTTGCCCTATTTCTGGGCGCGGCCCTCGGCCGAAATATTTAGAAGGTGAAATTATGAAATTACCATCAGAAGCGTTTCTATTGCGGATTTTCATCGGCGAAAGCGACAAATTAAATGGCAAGCCGCTATACGAAGTTATCATCGAAGAGGCCCGTAAGCGCGGCCTGGCAGGGACCACTATCGTACGAGGATTTCAGGGATTCGGAGCCAATAGCAGAATTCATACCTCCAAGGTCCTGCGGCTTTCTGAAGATCTGCCTATAATCATTGAAATTGTCGATTCCGAAGACAAAATCGAATCCTTCCTGCCGGGATTGGATTCCCTGATTCACGAAGGCTTGGTGACACTGGAAAAAGTTCGCGTTATTGTCTATCGGCATAATAAATTGTCGGAAAGCGGAATCGCGGAAGGAGCCTGAAACCCGATCAAAACTTCGCCCAGCGCGGTACCCGCGGGAACGGCATCACGTCGCGAATATTCGCCATTCCCGTTATATACATCAGGGTCCGTTCAAAGCCGAGTCCGAATCCGGAATGCGGCGCGGTTCCGTACTTGCGCAAATCAAGATACCAGCCATAAGCCTCCGGGTTGATTCCCTTGGCCGTCATATTGGCCAGCAGCACATCATACCGTTCTTCACGCTGCGACCCGCCGATTATCTCCCCGATCTTGGGAACCAGCACGTCCATTGCCCGCACCGTCTTCTCGTCATCGTTCACCCGCATATAGAACGCCTTAATTTCCCTCGGATAATCATACAAAATGACCGGTTTCTTGAATGTCTTTTCCGTTAAATACCGTTCATGCTCGGACTGCAAATCTATCCCCCATTTGACCGGAAAATCGAACTTCTCGCCCGATTTCTCCAATATTTTGACGGCCTCGGTATATGACAAGCGCTCAAACTCCGAGTTGATTACGAATTCCAGTGTATCGCGCAATGTCTTATCGACCCATTGTCCGAAAAAGGCCATATCATCGCGGCACTCCTCAAGCGCAAAACGAAAGAGATATTTTAGAAAATCGACCGCGATTTCCATATTATCTTCCAGTTCCGCAAACGCCATCTCCGGTTCGATCATCCAGAATTCTGAGGCGTGCCGGGACGTATTGGAATTTTCCGCTCGGAATGTCGGCCCGAATGTATATACATCGCCCAGCGCCATGGCCGCAATTTCGGCTTCCAGCTGGCCGGAGACGCTGAGATAAGTCTCCGCTCCGAAAAAATCTTCTTCAAAGTCAATCTTGCCGTCTTTCAGCGGGGCTTTATTCAGTTCAAAAGTGGTCACCCGAAACATATCCCCGGCTCCCTCGCAATCCGAGGCGCTGATTATGGGGGTATGGATATAATAAAACCCCCTATCCTGAAAGAATTTATGAACGGCATATGAAATTTTGGAGCGAACCCTATTAACGGCACCGAAGGTGTTGGTGCGGGGGCGAAGGTGCGCAATTTCGCGAAGATATTCAAAAGTGTGGCGCTTCTTCTGGAGCGGATATGTTTGATCGGCTTCCCCAATCATTTCAATTCCCGAAGCCACAAGGTCGAATTTCTGGCCCTTGGCCGGCGACTCGGCCAATTTACCAATCGCCCGAACCGCCGCGCCAGTCAGTAATTGCTTGAGTATCTGGAAGTTATCCGGATTTTGGAAAACCGCCTGAAGATTTCCCACACAGGAGCCGTCATTGATTTCCACAAAGGCGACCTCCTTGGATATTCTAATTGTTCTAACCCATCCCAGAATAACGACTTCCGAATTTAGAGCGACCGCTTCGTCAACAATTATCCGAGCGATTTTGGTCCGCTTAAAATAATCCATTCCTGACCTCCAGACGCAAATGCAAATAGCACCGCAATTTATAATAAATCGGCGTGAGACTTAATATTATCTTTGAACTCCAAGAAAATCAAGAGATTTAACAAATTTGACCCTTCTCAATTTTGAATATGGCCATTTTTCAATGAAAATTTTAAGTCCTTTGAAACAAAACCGACTTAATCCATGTATAACTGAAAAGAAGGAGCGAAAAAGAAGCCGATAACTTATATAAAATTTCTTCCCAACCTATTACCTGTAAAGATGCCCGGCCAAAGCTGCCGGGCTCTTTGCATTCAGGGACAATTAAATCATTTCAGCGATCTAATTTTGCGCCTGCTCCACCAGAGTCCTATAACGGTCAATCAACTCATCCAATGAGTCCGGCGATTCCGATTCCGCCTGTATCAAAAACGAAGCTGTCAGAGTATCCGGCGAAACCAGCACCCAGCCTTCCGGTTCAAATATCCTGATTCCGTCAATTAACTGACGATTCTTATTATCGGTGTCGGTGATAATTTTGCGCATCACCTGTCCTTTTTTGGCCCACGGGCAAGGGACCTTGATTTCACGCCGGATATACTTTTCAAAATCGGTGCGCATTTCACCCAGCCGCACCCGTTCTTTGGCCATCATTTCAATGATAAAGGCGATAGCCAGAATGGCGTCGCTCCCCATCTGAAAACCGGGGAAAATAAAGCCGCCCAGGGTGCCGCCGACATAATCGACCCCGCCGGTCTGAAAAGCTTCCATCATTGAAAGATGCATATTCCTTACTCTCAAAACTTCGACGCCGTACCGGGCCGCAATTTTCTCAACGCCCATCGAAGCCGAAACCGGAACCGCGATCCGACGGCAGGGATGAAGGCGAAGGAAAAGGTCGGTCACCAGAAGCAGCAATAATTGGCTGTCAATAAGATTCCCGTTCTCATCGACCACCGTCAGTTTTTCCGCCGCCGGATTGATATGAAACCCGATATCGGCATGGAGGGAACGGACAATCGCCGATAATTGCACTATTGATTCCGCCATTTCGTCGGGATGGCTGGAAAACTGGCGGGGATCCAGATACGCATTCAGGGCGATTACATTCAACCCCAATTGGGAGAAAATGGTCGGAAATACCTGCGAGGCGCCGCCGTTGGCATAGTCGATGACAACTTTGAAACCTGATTTTTGGATAATGTCGGGATGAATCGATGATATAAAATCGGTTCTATAATTCTCGAGAACCCCGGCGGGAGCGTCAAGATGGCCGATTTCATCCAGCGTGGCGAGCCGATAATCTTCGCTGAAGAAAAGCCGCTCGACCTTTTTCAACTTGGCGGTCGGCATATCGAGACTATCGCCATTGAAAAAGATGATATCGATCAGATGATAATCATTCGGGTTGTGACGGACATAAACTCCCGCGGCATAGGTTCCGTTGTGCAAAGCATAACGTACCACCGGAATCGGGAGCATCTCCAGATCATCGACATCCGTCCCGGCCGCCAGAAGCCCGCTTATAAGACCTCGTTTAAGTAGCCGGGAAATATCCGAAGCATCGCGGCTGGTTACCACCGTCTTGCCCGGCCCCAGAAACGCCCCGAAGGCCGAACCGAGTTTGACCGTCATCTCCGGCGTCAATTCCGTCAGCGCCAATCCGGTTACTTTCGATTGCGTGAATAATTCGCGGTTCCATTTGTCGCCCCAGACGAGCGATGTGGATAAAATGGCCCCCTCATCGACCGTTTTGCCGGGCCAAACCTTGCAATTGGCCTTTATGGTTGCACCGGAACCGACCGTGCAATCATCGGATATGATAACATTGTCGAGAAAAAGGACATTATCGCCTACGCGGGTTCGTGAGCAGACTATCGTACGTTCCAGCTTTGACTCCGCGCCGATCCACGAATCGGACCATACTATGGAATGATTTAATTCCGTTTTATCCCCGATTCGCGCCCGCGGTCCGACTACGGAATTGTTCAGGCTGATGTCATCGCCGACTATGGCATTATGACCGATAATAGCCGTCCCGTCCACCTTGATATTCTGTCCCAACGTCACCCCTTTGCCCACATAAGCCACGCCCTCTCCGAATACCGTTCTTTCCATATTCAAATCGAGATTAATCTGTCCGGCCAGAAGATCGTCGTGGGCGCGGGCATATTCATCGATATTCCCGACATCCTTCCAATATCCTTTGGCAATCAAACCGTGAAGTCCCATTTTTTTCTGAAGCATCAGGGGGTAGAGATTTTGTGAAAAATCAAAATTCGTTTTGGGCGGAATCAATCGCACCGTATGCGGCTCCAAAATATAAATGCCGGTGTTGATCGTATCGGAGAACATTTCCCCCCAGGACGGCTTTTCCAGAAAGCGGACTATACGGCCGTCATCATCGGTAATAACTATTCCATATTGGAGCGGATTTTCCACCCGGGTCAAAAGAATCGTCGCTTCCGATTTTTTCTTCTGGTGCCATTCAACCGCTCCGCTCAAATCGAAGTCGGTGAGAACATCGCCGGAAATGACCAGCACCGTTTCATCGATAAAACTGTCCGCAAAGCGAACCGCTCCGGCCGTGCCGTAATCCTCGGTCGGTTGAAGATATTCCATTTTGACGCCGAACTTACGGCCGTCCTTGAAATAATTCCTTATATCTTCGGCCTGGAAAAACAAGAGCGATATAATATCGTCAAAACCGTTTTTTTTGAGGAGATTGACAACGTGCTCCATCATCGGGATATTCCCGATCGGGACCATCGGCTTCGGGATGTTAATCGTAAGGGGCCGCAGTCTGGTACCGAAGCCGCCGGCCATTATGATTGCCTTCATAAAAGGACTCCAAATAGAATCTTCATTGATCTTATCCGGCGATTCGACCGGAATCTTTCAACCATTTCAATATATCGTAAAAATCTTGATATTCAATAGCCGCCACATTCCGATTGCGGCAATAATCCAAAAGATCGCCCCGCGCGAACACGATATCGGCCTCCGGCAAAGCGCAGATATCGGACAGGCCGTCGCCGATAAAAACCACCTCCCGCCCCTCGCGATCGCCTCCGACAATTTCCCTTATCCTCTCACCCTTGCAGGAACCGCACCGAATACAGCCGTTATTTTCATAAGGAAATTCCAATTTCAGCCCGCCCTTTTCCAGAATTCCATGATTGCAATAATAGGGAATTTCCTTCAGATTAAATTTCTTCAGGATATGCTCAATATATAAATCGGTCCCGTCCGAGACAATATAAAAGGGGATTTCCTCTATCCTGCTCAGCCGATACAGATCAACGGCCCCCGGACGCAATTCAAAATCCTCAAGCAGTGCATAAAATTCCTGCGGCGTCACTCTGACCAATTCAGCCTCCCGCCGCAGACACTCCCGCGATGTTATTAATCCCCGCTTCCAATCCTCGACCAGAGGTTTATTGCGGCCGTCCGAGAAATGGGTGAAAACGCGATTGCCGACATCCCGCGACGTAAAAGTCCCGTCGAAATCGGAAAATATTATTAATTTCTTCGTCTTCATCTAATGCATGACTTTCATCAGCGCCGTCAAGGCTATAATCAATAAAACAATTATGGCATAATATTGGTACTTACGGTCGCCTTCTCTGCGGAAATAGAAACTGATCCACACCAGCCGCACCGGTCCGGACAATATCAATATTATAACGCTGGCCGCATAAAAGATGACCCCGACCCCGCGATCAATCACATAAGCTAAAATTGAAACTACGAATGCCGCCACGATAACCCATGTCATGGCCTTTTGCCATTTGACCAGTCCATAATATCTGTCTTTTTCGGCCATGTCAGGAAATTCCTTGCAGAAACATTCTTGTCGCCAGATAAATCAAAATAATTGAAAAGACGACTTTGACAAGTCGTGACTTGGCCCTGGCTCCCAACCAGCCCCCCAGCCAACCGCCCGCAATGGTTCCCAGCATGATCTGACCCGTATATTCCATATTAAGCGCTCCCCGAGCAAAATACGCGACCGATCCCGCCGTGGCGATTATCCCGATCGTAAACGCCGATGTGCCCCGCGACAGATCCAGAGAATAATTGAAAATTAAATAGACCGCCGGCACAATCAGAACTCCGCCGCCGACACCCAACAAAGACGAAACCATGCCGGCCAGCAGGGCCACCAGAGCCACCGGAATAAGGCGGGGCGGTCGGTCGGATTGGTTGCGCGTATTGGCGCCGTCCTTTTTGCTCAAAATGGAATAGGTAGTATATAGTAAAACTATGGAAAATGCCGTTTGAAGAAATTTCTCGGGCATCAACGGTGCCAGAGCGCTTCCGGTGACGGCCCCGACGGCGGCAAATATCGATAGCAATACCGCCAGCCGATAGTCAACCAGCCCCTTTTCAAGATATTTTGTGGAAGAAACCAGACCGCTGGCCATGATGGTGGCGAGAGAAATGGCGACCGCCTCGTGCATCGGGACTTTAAATACCAGGGTCAAAAGCGGTACCAGAACGATGCCGCCTCCCAGACCGAGAAATCCGCCGATCAGCCCCGCGGCCGCCCCCCCCATTATCATCAGAAAAAGAGTCAATTTTTCCGGCTTTCTTTAAAAAGCTGTTCGGCCAACGCGACATCCCAGCGATACGGTACAAAGGCACGGCGGTACGATTCCGACACCCCGAATTTGGTTTCCAGGGCCATCTGAAAAAGCCTTTGCCTGATATATTCCCTGTAATTGACAAATTGCGCCGAATCCTCCTTTTTGGAGAGTGAATAAAGGTGCGCGATCACCTCGATAGTCTCTTTCGATGCCTGCTCGAAATGCGCCTGGACTTGGGCATTCTTAATCTCGCGGCTCAGGGCCGACTCATAATTGAAGCCTTTCTGATACAAATAGCTCTTGAATTCGTCCAGCCATCCCGGATTTATCGAAACGGCGCCGGAATCAGCCGCAATGTCATTCTGATGAGCGATAGCATATTCGCGCATCAAAAGGGAGCTCTCCAGTTCCAGAGGAAACGGTTCATACTCCGTCGACTGATAATAATAATCCGGAGGAATCCCCGGCGCACTGTCTTTAACGGCCGCCTTGGGATCGTTCAGGAATATATTCCCTTCAAAGTAATAACGGGCCGTCGTCAGGCGCAACCCGGAACCATCGCCCAGATCATCGAATTCCTGTACCAGTCCTTTTCCAAAAGTGGTATCGCCGACCAAAAAGGCCCGCCCGGCATATCGAAGCGAACCGGCCAGAATCTCGGAGGCCGAGGCGGAACCGCGATCCACCAGAAGCGCAATCGGCAATCCCTCGGTAATGTCATCGCCCTGGGCATAAAAAACCGTGTTGTTCCACCGTGACCTTCCCTTCATCCCCACCACAATTTTCCCTTTTTTTAAGAACAGTCCGGCAATCGATACAGCTTCCGTCAATAACCCTCCGGGATTGCCCCGCAAATCGAATATAATTCCCTTTATTGAATCAGGATATTTCAGATAAAGCGAATCAAGGGCGTCAGCCACTTCCGACGCGGCTCCGGCCTCGAAATCCAATAGGCGTATATAAAGACTTCCCCCGGGCGTAATCCCGGCATACGGAACATGAATTAGCGGTAACAGCTGTCTGCTGAGCTGAAAAAACAGAGTATCATCGATATTATTGAATTTCCGCAAGACGGTCAGTTCCATCCGGCTGCCCTCCGGACCGCGCAGAAGAAAAGTGGCCCGATAGGCATTAATTCCTTTCATATCGGTGCTGTCGACTTTTGATATAATATCCCCCGTTTTGATACCGGCCCGGGCCGCCGGGCCATCCTCTCGAACCGACATAACCATCAACCCCGATTCATGACCGACAATGGTGATCCCGATTCCCCCGTACGATCCGCTGAATTCCTCTGTCACACGCCCCAACTCCCGCGGTTCCAGATATCCGGAATAACGATCCAGCTGTTGAAACACCCCTTCCCTGGCCATTTCCATCATTTCCCCGGGATTATATGATTCGGGATATAGAATTTTAATTAATTCCAATGTCGCCGTCAGCCGGTAGGGAATATAAAGCTCCTTATCGGACAACAAAAAGATCGACAGGCCTGAGAGGATTATGATCAGAATTGAAAATAGGGCCAGCGACCAAAGGAGCGACCGACGTTTTTCCGAAGGAGTAGCATCCTCTATTTGATATGTAATCTCATTTTCAGACAAGAATCCACCTCGGTAAACACCACCTCAGCCCTTTTGCGGCCGTCAAGGATTATCACTCTTTTTCTTTCCCGTTGCGCAATTTTCAGGAATCCCTTCCTGACACGATTAAAAAAAGCCATCGATTCCGATTCCAGGCGGTCGCGCTGCTTTTTTCTTCTTTTTAGCGATGTTTTATAATCGACATCAATCAAAAAGGTAATATCCGGCTCATATTGCCCGACCGCCAGATGATTCAACTCGCCTATGAGATCGATATCCAGCCCCCGTCCATATCCCTGATAAGCGACCGTGGAATCATAAAAGCGATCGCAAAGAACTATTACGCCTCTATTCAGCGCCGGAGCGATAATTTTTCTTACCAGGTCGGCCCGTGCCGCCAGATATAAAAACAACTCCGACTCCGCGGTGATCTGATTTTTCTTACTCAGCAGGATTTTACGGGCTTTCTCGGCGACCGGCGTGGAGCCGGGCTCGCGCACGACCAAAATATGGAAGTGTGATTTCCGCAACAACTGCTCCGTCATTTTCAGTTGCGTCGTCTTACCGGAACCGTCGATTCCCTCAAATGTTATGAACCAGCCGTGTTTTCTCATATAAAAAAGGCGAACCTTGTTTGTTCGCCTTCAATCTATCACTTTAAGCCGCTTTTGAGAACTACTTTTTCAGGAGAGTTTTCCGGGCGACTTTCCGGCTGGCCGTGGTTTTGACAGATGTCCCTTCAGATGCGGCCGGACGTTTCGACTTTTTTCCGTCGCCTTTCCAGCCATACTTGAGTATATACTCTTCCGTCATGTGCCGCGCTTCTTCATCCGTGTATTGAACCGGAGGTGATTTCATAAAATACGACGCCGGCGCTTTCATTGTACCGGAAAGGCCGTTATCTATACCCAATTTGCAGCACCGGACCGCGTCAATCACCACCCCGGCCGAATTGGGCGAATCCCAGACTTCCAGTTTCAACTCAACGTTAAGAGGCACATTGCCGAAAGTGGTTCCTTCCATTCGTATATAGGCCCACTTGCGATCCAGAAGCCAGGCCACATAATCGGACGGCCCGATATGGACATTATCCTTGCCGATATCATAATCCAACTGGCTCGTGACGGCATTGGTTTTGGAGATCTTTTTCGATTCCAGACGCGAACGTTCCAGCATATTCAAAAAATCGGTGTTCCCGCCCACATTCAACTGGCTCGTGCGATCCAGCCGAACCCCCCGATCGCGGAATAGACGGGTCATGACACGATGCACGATGGTCGCTCCGACCTGGGATTTGATATCATCCCCGATGACTGGCAATCCTTTCTCCATGAACCGGCTCTGCCAGTATGGCTCGCGGCCGATAAAAACCGGAATGCAATTGACAAAACCGCAACCGGCTTCAAGAATCTGCTCCACATACCACTTGGTCGCTTCTTCGGAACCGACCGGAAGGTAATTCACAACCACGTCGGTCTTGGTGTCCCTGAGCAATTTTACGATATCCACCGTATCGCCGGGCGCCTTCTCAATAATTTCCGATAGATACTTGCCCAGACCGTCATGGGTCATCCCCCGCTGAACAATTATTCCGGTCTTGGGCACGTTGCTGAATTTGAAGGTATTGTTGGGCTTGGTGAAAACCGCCTCGGCCAGATCTTTTCCGACCTTGTTCTTGTCGATATCAATCGCGGCCGAAAATTCTATGTCGCTGACATGATAGCCGCCGAGATTCACATGCATGATCCCGGGAATCGATTCGTTCTCGCGGGCTTTCTTGTAAAACTCCACTCCCTGGACAAACGATGAGGCGCAGTTGCCGACGCCGATTATCGCTACTCTAACTTTGGCCATAAGGTTCCTTTCAGTTTGACCCTCCCATATAAGCGATTTTCACCCTTACCGTCAAGAAAAATATTGACAAAATATACTATCAACATATATATTATGACTTATAAGTTACTTTTAATGCTATATTAGTATATGGATGAAAATATTATTATCATACTGGAAAAACGGGGTACCGTAACGGCCACCTTCCGTAAACTGGAACCCTCCAAAAAGCAGAAAATCTTTGAGACCGCCCGCGAGGCTTTTGCATTCAATACTTTCGAAAACGTTTCGCTTGATCATGTCGCGGCCGGAGCCTCGATTTCCAAGGGTTCGCTGATTCAGTACTTTGCCAAAAAAGAAAATCTTCTGGAATTTGTCTCGGAAATCTCCATCGATAATTATCGCCGCTCTTGGGAAGAATATTTTGCCCGCGAATTCGCCGTACGGGCCACTGATAGGATTCGCCGGTATTTCCAGACGCAGTTGGACACATGGGAAAACGACAAAACCGGGTTCCGCTTTTACATGAAGATGCACTATGAGAACGATTTTAATCTGACCCGTAGCTTTACCGAACGAATTCTTCAACTCCGGAGGCATTATTTAAGCGGCATGGTTACCCGTGGGATGGAAACCGGCGAGATCCGTCGTGACTTGGAACCGGAAACGATAGCCTTTATTCTTCTTGCGGCGATTCGCGATTTGGAATCGGCCTATCTGGCCGGAAATCTGTCGCCTAAAGAAAAATTAAACCTGTCCGATCGCGCGATGAAAATTTCAAGTATGCTTTTTGATGGTATCGGGGGATAGATTAATTGGCGAGCGATGCCAGCGCCACCCGGAAATTGGTCTGCTTCAAAAGCGTTTCCTGGCGCCGCCGCACTTCTTTTTCGACTAAATTGAAATCCGGGCCCACCTGTTCGATCATAATCGATGATACGCAGGAGGCAAAGCAACCCGCCCGGCGAAGATCCCCGCCCTTGAGATATTCATACGTGAAGCCCGCCATATATGTATCGCCGGCGCCGGTGGCGTCCACCAAATCAATTTGATATGGCGGTATATCGATAAAATCAACGCCGTCATAAATGATTGACCCCAATTCCGCCAGGGTTACGATAACAATCTCCGGCCCCCAGCTTTTTATAATTTCGGCGGCCTTGTACGGATTCTTGCGGCAGTCAATTCCGGTCAGGACTTTTGCTTCCAGTTCATTGGGCTTAACAATATCAAATAGACCCAGCATCTCTTCGATACCGTCGCCTTTGCTGTGGTGAATCCGTCCTTTGCCGTCGGCGCTGCGCAAAAAACCCTGGGGATCGCAGAAGAAAAGGCCGTTGAAAGTATCGCGGATATTTGCGATTTCATCGGGGCTGATTTCTCCCAGAATCGGGCCGATCAAAACCGCTTGCGAATCGCTGTACACTTCCGGGTCGATATCTTCGATTGGATTGGCTCGACCGAGAAGGTCCAGTGTCCGGTTCCCAAAATCGTCAAAGTAAATTAATGAAAAACCGCCGGTTTCCTTTGAGGGAAAAATTACCGGTTCGATACCAAAACCGGATAATTTTTTTCGGAAATTATCCTTGTAATCGTTCCCCACCGCGCCGACCAGACGCACTTTCTCCCCCAGTTTTGCCAGAGCCAGAGCGGCATTGGTACTGCAACCGGAGAGGACTCTCCCGTCGGTCTCAATTTTTTTCGTCTTAATATAATCGTATACCGGGTTGCCTATCGCTGTTATCATTATTGATCGTTACCTTTCCGTTGGGTCAAAACCCTGTGAGCATAAAACATACGTTGAACCGACGTAATATATGAAGTCAGACCGACAATAATCAGGGCTATTTCAAGCAAACGGAATTTGGGATAATATAATTCCAGAATCGAACCCAATATAATGAGCGTGAATTTTTCCAATCGCCCCATAATGCCGACCGCGCAGTTTTCAATCTTGCCGATCGATTCGGCCGCGGCCCGCGTGTAACTGGCGATTATCATTCCGAATAGAGCGAACAGACCCCAGCCCGGATGCGCCATCCCGGACATGGTAATACCGGCCAAAATAAAAAACTCCCCGTACCGATCGGAAACATGGTCGAGAATTCCGCCGAATTTCGTCCCCAAATTGCCGGCCCGGGCCGTGGCCCCATCAAGCATGTCGGTAAACGAAGTCAGTAGCATCCAAATAATGCCCATCCAAACCTGGGCCTTCCAGAAATATATCCCGGATATAACCGCGCAAACAAGTGAAATGGCGGTCAATATATTGGGCGTGAGGTGAAGCCTCAAACATACTCTTCCCAAACCTATTGAATATTGCTCGTAAAAGGCTCTTTTGACTTTATTTATTTCTGCCATATTTCATTCTAATTAATTGATGCGCAATATATTTATGATAAAATCATTGTCAAGTGGTATCGACAAGGTCCTTTAAGCCGTTGGTTGACAAAATGCTCTAATCACTGTATTTTCCCTGCCGTCTTACTGAAGGATATTATGACCGATTTGAAATATATAAGAAACTTTTCGATTATCGCTCATATCGACCATGGCAAATCGACCCTGGCCGACCGCCTACTGGAATTGACCGAAGCGGTCACTGAGCGCCAGATGCGCGCCCAGGTTCTCGATGATATGGATCTGGAAAGAGAGCGGGGGATTACTATCAAGGCTCACGCCATACGATTGGACTATCATGCGAAAGACGCCGGTCTTTATGAATTGAATCTGATCGACACTCCTGGGCATGTTGACTTCACTTATGAAGTCAGTCGTTCGCTGTCTGCCTGTGAAGGCGTCCTGTTGGTGGTCGATGCCGCCCAAGGGGTAGAGGCTCAGACTGTTTCGAATCTGTTTTTGGCTATTGAAAACGGCCTCGAGGTTATTCCCGTCATTAATAAAATTGATCTCCCTTCGGCCCGCCCGGATGAAGTCTCGAAACAGATAATTGATCTGATCGGATGCAAGAAAGAAGAGATTCTTCATTGTTCGGCCAAAACCGGACTTGGTGTAGAGCAAATCCTGGAGGAAATTGTCAAACGGATTCCACCGCCGTCGGGACATCCTGATAAACCGTTTAAGGCTCTCGTATTTGACTCGGTTTATGATTCGTATCGCGGCGCCTCCGTCTATCTTAAAGTGGTCGATGGTGCCGTGGAGAAAGGTGACAAAATAAAATTCTTTTCTCATGGAAAGGAATTTGAAGTAGATGAAGTAGGCTATCGTCGTTTAAATAATGTCCCTCAAGGATCGCTGTCGGCCGGGCAGGTCGGCTATCTCTATGCCGGAATCAAAGAAGTTGCCGACACGCGGGTGGGCGATACCATAACCAAATCCAGTGATCCGACCGATTCCCCCCTCCCCGGTTTTGTCGCTATTAAACCGATGGTGTTTTCCGGCATATATCCGGCCATTGCCGAGGATTATTCGGAGATGCGCGATGCCCTCGAGAAATTGAAATTGAACGATGCCTCCCTTTCATTCACCCCGGAAACATCCTCGGCCCTCGGATTCGGTTTCCGTTGCGGCTTTCTCGGGATGCTCCATATGGAGATTGTCACGGAACGGCTTTCCCGGGAATATAACCAGACCATTATTAATACCGTCCCCACTGTCGAATATTGGATCCACTTGACCGATTTTACTAAGGTAGCCATCGATTCCCCCACCGAAATGCCGGAGGCGGGAAAAGTCGAATATATCGAAGAACCATATGTCGATTCGCAAATAATAGCGCCGCCCGAGTATCTCGGCTCGATCATGCGTCTCAGTACCGATCGCCGCGGCCTCTATAAAAATACCGAGTACCCCACCCCCGCGCGGGCCGTCCTGAGTTACTCTTTTCCCCTGTCCGAAATTATTTTTGATTTCTATGATAAATTGAAATCTATTTCGCGCGGCTATGCCTCGCTCGATTATGGTTTGCCATTCTATATGAAATCGAATCTGGTCAAACTCGATATTCTGATCAATGGCGAACCGGTTGACGCTCTCTCTGTTATCATACACAGGGATAAGGCATATAAATACGGCATGAACCTGACTGAGAAATTGCGGACCTTGATTCCCCGCCAGATGTTTGAAGTGATAATTCAGGCGGCCATCGGCGGCCGGATTATCGCCCGGGCCACGGTCAAACCGTTGCGTAAAAATGTCACCGCCAAATGCTACGGCGGCGATAT
>CALMKK010000221.1 GCA_937867135.1 uncultured candidate division Zixibacteria bacterium | reverse complement strand
TAGCAACAAATATGAGAATGATACTGTTTCTTCCGGGGACGGGTATTATGGGACGCTGAATCACACCGAGGAGGGAATAACCTCTTACAGTTTCGATTTCGGACTGACTCCCAACAATGGGAATCTCGATCTGGCCGCAGGCGTCAAATTTTTGACCTGGACCGATAAGAATTACCGCGGCGAGGACGAAACCAAGCCGGATGGTAACATCGCTCTTAACGTCCTTGCCCGCTATTTCTACCAGGTCGACCAGAAAGTCACTCTGGTCCCTTATGCCGGCTTTATGACCGAAAAGCAGGGCGTGAAATTGTTTGGACATACTGGCTACCCTGACACGATTCCCGATACGCCCTACTATAAAAACAGCCTTACTTATTCAACCATCGCTCTTGGCCTCGGCCTGAATTACACGCCGGCCGCCGGAATCCTGGCAATTGGCGATTTCGGAATTATGCTGGATAAGAATCATTATAAATATGAACCGATGGATACGGCCGACCAAATTGAAGAAGACAAATACGATTACACCACGGTTCCGTACTTCCGTGTCGGTATCGATGCCGTCGTTTTCAAATGGATGGATCTGCGCCTCGGCGGAACTTCCTATTGGGATAATTATAAGCAGGATAATGAATACACGCGGCAAAACCCGTACACTTTTAAGTATCGCCAGAGCTATGTCTCAAACGATACTTATCTCGGCGCCGGTTTCCACTGGGGCAATTTCTATGCCGATACCTATATCAACCCCAGTCTGATTACCAACGGTTTCAACTTCATTTCGGGCGAAAGCGAGCCGATGAATTTCCAGGTTTCGCTGAAGTATAAGATGTTCTAAAATTCCACTTGGATGACCTCTTTGAAGCTCCCCCCACCACTGAAGCGGGGGGAGTTTTTTTATGTTTTTTATTATTCTCCGCCAATTTAAAGCTTTTTCTTCCGACCGAAAATTCTTATCATTGCCGGATGATTCGGCCCGGAAATAGAATTATGAAATATTTGCTTTTGATAATTGCGGGATTAATACCGGCCATAACCAATTTTTTGCTTTAATTTGGGAAGATAAAAATAATCCGTCTTGAGCTAGCATGACTACGACACCTGAAAATATTCCTATCATCGTCTGCATCCCGTTTGTCCTCCTGTTGCTTCTGATTGCCGTCATGCCTCTGGCGTTTCCCAAATTTTGGGAGAGAAACCGCAATCGGGCCATCATAACCGCCGTTGTCAGCCTCCCTATTCTTATTTTCCTTATCTTAAATCTCAAGCACGAGCTACTCCTGACTATGCGGGACTATATTTCCTTCATTGTCCTCTTGGCCGCCCTCTATATTATTTCCGGGGGAATCTTGCTGACCGGCGATCTCCGCGCCACTCCCGCCGTCAATACCGCCTTTCTCCTGACCGGTGCCGTCCTGGCCAATTTTATCGGGACGACCGGAGCCAGCATGCTTCTGATACGTCCGCTTCTGCGGACCAACAGCGAGCGCAAACATACCGCTCATCTTCCGGTATTCTTTATTTTCATCGTTTCGAACATCGGCGGAGCACTGACCCCGCTGGGCGACCCGCCGCTGTTTCTCGGTTATCTCAAAGGGGTTCCTTTCACCTGGACCTTGCGCCTCTTTCCGGTCTGGCTTTTCACTCTGATTTTAGTGACGGCCGTCTTTTTTATCTGGGATAAGTACAGCTACAGAAAGGAAAAAATTATCGATATCAGGCGGGATATCGCCCGCGCCACCCCCCTCGGAATCTCCGGCAAAATAAATATTCTGTTCCTGTTGGGGGTGGTGCTCGCGGTCGCGTTGCAGACTCCCGCTCCTTATCGGGAATTACTTATGGCGGCGATGGCGGTATTTTCGCTCATTTTCAGCAATAAAAAAATTCACCGGCAGAACCATTTCACCTTCGGCCCGATCGCGGAAGTGGCCATACTCTTTGCCGGTATTTTTGTGACGATGGTCCCGCTTTTGATTCTTTTGCAAATGCACGGAGCCGAGTTTGGTATTACTCGGCCCTGGCAGTTTTTCTGGGTTACCGGCGGGCTCAGCTCGTTTCTGGATAACGCCCCGACCTATTTGACCTTCTTCTCTCTGGCTGAAGGTGTCACGAAAGCATCGGTGATTCCCAATATGACGGTTATTGCCGGAGTCAATGCCGATTTGCTACGTGCCATCAGTTGCGGGGCGGTCTTCATGGGGGCCAATACATATATCGGGAACGGTCCCAATTTCATGGTAAAATCGATTGCCGAGGAACAGAAGGTGAAAGTGCCCCATTTCTTCGGATTTATGGGTTATTCCCTGCTGATTCTAATTCCGATTTTTGTGCTGGTGACAGTGATCTTTTTCCGCTGATAGATTTAAAGCGGAAACTGCTCTCATTCCTCCGTTATCTTTTTTCTATCCCGCAGTAAAGAATATTTCAATGCCGGAGGCGTCACCAGAGTCGTTATGATGACCATTATAACCACCGCCGAGTACGCTCCGGCCGAAACCACCGGCGTCCCGCCAATAGCCAATTTGGCTCCGATACCGGCGAAAATAAGGCCGACCTCACCACGGGGAATCATCCCCAATCCGACCGCCCAGCGATTCGTTTGACGATCCCATACGGCCAGCGAACAGGCCTGTTTACCCACAATGGCCGCCGCCGTCATCACGGCCGCAAAAAGGAGAATATCGACATTGGCGAATGTCCGCAAATCAACCATCATCCCCATTTTCACGAAAAATATCGGCGTCAGAAACGTCCCGATTGGAGCCACCAATTCTTCAAGGCTGTGTTCTCCGCGGTCGGTGAAACTGCGGTATTGCAGTTTGTCCAGAATCAGACCGGCCGCAAAAGCCCCGACAATTGCCGCCAGACCGATTTTTTCCGCCAGAACGGCCAACAAAAAGCAAACCAGAAGAGCCGTTGTCAGGAGTACCCCGGAGCCCTTAATTTGGGCGCTCACTTTGAACAGGCGCGGTATCACCCAATTCCCGATGAGAAGCGCCGCGATTATAAATCCGAGCGCTTTCGCCAGTATGACCAGTATATCAATATAATTGGTTCCGCCGCCGCCCATATTAGCCGTGTCGATTATTCCAACCACCACCGCCAGAATTATCAATCCCAGAATATCATCGATAACGGCCGCACCCAGAATTATTTTCGATTCCCGGACCTGAAGTTTGCCGATATCTTTAAGCACCCGTGCCGTTATGCCGACCGATGTGGCGGTCAGGGTTGCACCTATGAAAATATGAACATAGATCGAGGCCTCCGGCATGAAGATGGCGCTCACGCCCCAACCCAGAAAGAACGGTGCGATGATACCGAATAGTGCCACGAGAGTCGATGTCATCCCGACTTTTTTCATCTCGTGCACCGATGTTTCCAGCCCGACCTCGAAGAGAAGAATTATCACCCCTAATTCGGCCAGAACCTCAATGGTTCTGTCGTCTTTTAACGGCTCAATGAATGTCGCCCCGAATAGATAGAGATTCCCGATGATTATGCCGAAGAGAAGTTCTCCGAGCACGGCCGGCTGATGCAATTTTTCCATAAAATGGCCGCCCAGTTTGGCCACCAGGAGAATTATAATCAGACCCCACAAAATCGACGGCAATTCCAGCGCCGTTCCGGGAGATTCGGATGCCAAAAGGCTGTTGGGCAGAAAAATCAGTACGAAAATTGTCCCCCAAATGATATTTCTTCCGGTCATTTTTCGGGGCCCTTCATTTTTCCTTCCATATCAATCGCATTTCGGATTTTTGTTAAATTAGCATTTTGATTTATGTCAAACAAGTCATAAATGCCGCTCCCCGGACCTGCCGGAAAATGGAAAAATCCTTGCGAAAATGGCCGTAGCGTAGTATCCTGTCTATTCAATTCGTCCCGGAACGATTCGGGGCGCGATTGGTATAACTGATTGAAATTAAAAGAGGAACCCGAGTTTATGCAAAAATTCAAGCAACTGCTGGCAGGCTTGTCGATAATAATGATTCTGGCCCTTTTCATGACGGCCTGCAGCAAAAAAAGTGATGATCTGCTGGCCGAAGTCGGCAGCGACAAAATAACCGCCAAGGACCTTTCCGATATATTCGAACGAAGTCAGGCCTCCTTTGCATCATTTCAAGACGAATTCAATAACCGCCGCGCCATTCTGGACAGTCTGGTTATTCAGCGCCTTCTGGTCCAGGAAGCCTATAAAAAACATATCGATGCCTCCGAGGAGGTCAATCGAATCGTTCTGGCCTCCACCGACCGCTTTCTGCTTGATATCCTCTATCAGAGAGAAATTCTCGACAAAATCAAAGTCACCGACGCCGATATGAAAGATTTCTATAATAAGTTGGAAAATAAGATTCGGGCCTCGCATATCCTGGTGACGGGCGAAGATACCGCCCGGATGATTATGGACAGCCTGAAGGCCGGCGCCAGCTTTGAAAATATGGCGGTCAAATACTCGGTTGACCGGACTGCCAAAACCAATCAGGGCGATTTGGGATATTTCGTCTGGGGCCAGATGGACCCGACTTTTCAGGAACAGGTGTTTAAACTCAATCCCGGCGAAACATCCACGCCTTTCAAAACCAGATTCGGCTGGCATATCGTCAAAATGACCGATCGCGCCCCCAATGAATTGCGGCAGAGCTTGGAGCGGATGGAGCCCGATATTCGCCGCACCCTGACCGCTATTAGGACCCAGGAATTGATTCAAGATTACACCGAGACGCTCAAAAATAAATTTCCGGTGAAAGTTGATACCGCCACCTGTCAATATCTGATTCATCGCCGCAACAGCCTCTATCCGCCTCAGGTGCTGGCGAATCTGCCGAGCAATGATTTCGATATCTCGCAACTGGATCGGGATGAGAAAGAACTGGTGCTGGCGACCTGGGACGGCGGCCAGATTACGCTCGGACAATATCTCACGCGTATCCGGGAATTGCGCGGTGTCCAAAAGCCGAATTTCGACGATTACGAAGGTTTAGGCGGTTTCATATTTCAATTGAATCTTCAGAACATTCTGGCCGCCGAGGCCCGTCGTTCCGGCCTGGAGCAGGATGAAGAGTACAAACGGAAAATTAAACAGTTCAAAGAGCTGGCCATGGCCGATATCATGCAGAATGACTCCCTGCCGATTCCCCCGAATCCGGATGAGGGACAACTGCGGCAATACTACGATCAGCATATGAATGAATTCACCGTCCCGGCCATGATTCATGTGTATGAAATAATGTTTCCGACCCAGGCCGCGGCCAATGATTATAGAGCCAAGATAAACAACCTGGCCCGCTTCAAAGATGTGGCCTCGCAGATGACTGAGCGCCCCGGTAAGCGGACCTCGGGCGGCGATCTGGGCTTTATCGAAGAGGGTTATTATCCGGAAATTTACCGCGCCGCGGCTCAGGCGAATGACGGCCAGATTATCGGGCCGATCCCGGTATCCGGCAAATTTTCGCTGGTCTATGTCGCGGAAAAGAAACCTTCGGAAGCCAAAGATTTTCTGTCGGTCAAAAAAGAAATTCTGGATAAACTGGACACGGACCTGCGGCATAAAGCCTTCGCCGATTGGGTGGATCAACAAAAGAAGGATGTCTCGATTAAAATCTTCGAAAACAATCTCCGCGCCACCATCGACCAGTCGAAATACAGCGCGGCCGATTCGACCCGGGGATAAAGGTACATATGACCGCAAAAAAATCATCGCTGGGGCCGCTGTTATTTCTTGTTTCTATGATTCTGTATTCGACCGCTCTGGCGGCGATGGAGCCGCTGGATCGGATTGTCGCCATTGTCGGCGATGAGCCGATCTTGAGTTCCGAGCTGGCCGCCCAGATTCAGATGGTGGCGATCCAGCGCGGGGTACGTCCTCAAAATCAGCAGGAAGTGGAAAAACTTCAAACCGATGTGCTCGATCAAATGATTTCGGAAAAACTCTTTCTGGCCGAAGCCAAAAAAGATACCTCCATCAAAGTCACCTCCGATGAAATCGACAAGGCCCTCGAAGATCATATTCGCACTATCGTAACCCAGTTTCCCTCCGAGGATCAGTTCCTGGCCGAGCTGTCGCGCGAGGGTTTAAATCTGCGGACTTTCAAAAAGCGCCTCCGCCCCGAAGTGGAAAATGAGCTTCTAAAGCAGAAACTGATTTCGAATAAACTCTCCAATATTTCCATCTCCCGTCAGGAGGTGATGGAATTTTATAATAAGTACAAAGACTCCATCCCGGATCAACCGGAAGGGGTGCGGCTGGCTCATATTCTGATAACTTTTCAGCCGTCGAAAAAAACCGAGGATTCGGTCCGGGCCCTGGCGGAAAGTGTCCGCAAAAACGCCGCGGCTGGAGCCGATTTTGCCACGCTGGCGGCCACCTACTCCTCCGGCCAGAACGGCATCAACGGCGGCGATCTCGGTTTTGTCTCCCGTGATGATGCCGTGCCGGAATTCTCCCGGGCCGCCTTCAATCTGGCTCCGGGACAAATTTCCGGGGTGGTGCGGACCCAATTCGGATTTCATATTATCAAGTGCGAAGAAATCTCCGGAGACAAGGCCCATCTGCGGCAGATTCTATTCGAGGTCTTGCCGACTCCGGCCGATTCCCAGTTGACCTATCATCTGATCGATTCCCTCAAAAGTGAAATTCTGAAAGGGGCCGATTTCAAGGAAATCGCCAAAGTCTTTTCGGCCGATGACGACACCCGCAAGCAGGGCGGGGAACTGGGCTGGTTTTCCGTCGCCGACCTTCCCGCCGAGTTTCAAACGGCGCTGGACAGCATGAAAAATGTCGGCGATATCTGCGGCCCGGTGAAATCGCAGTATGGGCTCCATATTCTCAAACTGCTGGAGCATCAGGATGCGCGCAAATTTTCGTTCGATACCGATTACGACCGGGTCAAAGAGATGGCCCGCAACGCCAAAACCGGCGAATATGTCGATAAATGGGTGGCCGAGGCCAAAGAGAGGACCTATGTGGAAATCCGCCCTCTCGCCGCTAAATAGAAATATATGAGGCTCGATGATTTTCTCTCGACGGTCGGTCTGATCAAGCGCCGGACGCAGGCCAAAGAGATGATTCTGGGCGGGCTGGTTAAAATCAATAATAACCGCTCCAAACCGGCTCACGATGTTAAAGTGGGCGATCTTATTTCCGTCTCCGGGGCGCATCCGGTGACGGTCGAAGTGACCGCCGTCCCGACCGGCAATGTCTCCAAAGAATCGCGCGATAAATATTTTAAAATTATTTAATATGACTCCGCCCAATTGTAACGGCAAGGTAAACTTATGAATCCGAGTCCCCGCCTGGCGGCTGATATTATTATTGAGTTCCCCGATGGTGAAATCGTTTTGGTAAAGCGCGGGGTCAAGCCTTATAAGGGGCGATGGGCCATTCCCGGCGGCGGGGTTGAAATCGGGGAGACCGTCGAGCAGGCGGCCGTTCGCGAAGCCAAAGAGGAAACGGGGCTCGATATCAAATTAACAGGTCTGGTCGGGGTCTATTCCGATCCCGGCCGTGATCCGCGCGGCCATACTGTCTCGATTGTCTATCATGCCGTTCCGGTCGGAGGCGATATGAAAGCCGACACCGATGCCGCCGAAGTCATCAAGACCGGTGATTTATTCAAAAATCCATTGGCCTTCGATCATAAACAGATTCTCATGGATTTCTTGAAATCGCGCTGATCCTTAAAAATAATTGGGTCAGCATGACCGATGGAATTTATCTTTCAAATAACTCAATCAAAATTTAACCCGGTAACCCACCCAACGGGTGGGAATTATCAATAAACCTGAACTATTCCCATTTATCTCCGCACCCCTCCTACCGGCGCCTTCACATTTTCTTCTATCGCCGCATTTTTGAGACCAATTTGATATTGATTGGTGCATGCCGCTTCTTTCTGCGCCGTCAGGAGTCCCTCCTGACGGAATTAATAAGTTCCCAGGGTCTTAGGCCCCATTTTTATGGGGTCGTGACCCTGCGGCCGCACGATACCAACCAGACATATTTTCTCTGCGCCATCAGGAGTCCCTCCTGACGGAATTAATAAGTTCCGCAGGGTTCTTAGGCCCTATTTTTATGGGGTCGTGACCCTGCGGTCGCACGATACCAACCAGACATATTTTCTCTGCGCCGTCAGGAGTCCCTCCTGACTGAATAAATTGAAGATCGCTTCCCAGGCGGCCAGTCTCAACCGATGCGGCTCGAAACTGTTGCACAGATCTTTGGCCCCTCCATTAGGCGCGCTTTTTTTGCAATGCCCTTATTTTTCTTCAATTTTGCTACATGATCGATGTTGTTTTGGTCATCGGGCTCCTTATATGAAGGAGTCTTTAGTATGTGCATAATATTATTAATGGAGTAAATCTCTTCACCACCTTTTTATACTGCCACCTAACTGCTTACTCCATAAATAATTAAACGAATATTTAGGACCGTAAAAGAACCATGCCTTTTGAAGCGAACCCAAATTTCAAGACTGCAAAATTCGATTTCGCTATGCAGGTAACTATCAGCAGTGTCTTATGTTACAGCATTTGCTCGGACAATTTGGGAGGCCGAAAAAAAATTGCAAAACAAACCCACCTTCTTCTAACCGTCTGCAAACCAAGCAATTATAAAAATGGCTATTGGGTTTGCTTTCTTTCGCCTGCCGCTAACTCATTAGTAATCAATAATATAACTGAAGGCCGGGTTCCTCGTATCCTCAACCTACATCATTATGGTCGCTTCGCGGCCTGGGCCGGTGGAAATCAGGCCGATCTTGACTCCCAGGATTTCAACAATGAATTTCAGATATTCTTTGGCCTTCTCCGGCAGTCTGTCATAAGAGGTCAAACCTGTCGTTGGAACCATCCACCCTTCAAATTCCTTATAAACCGGCTTCACCCGGCACAAATCGGAAATATCCAGCGGAACATCGGAAATCTGCACGCCATCCAACTCATAGGCAACACCGACCTTGATCTTGTCGAATTTATCCAGGACATCAAGTTTGTTTATAGCCAGTTTATCAATCCCATTGGTCCGGCAGGCGTACCGAAGGGCCACCAAATCCAGCCAGCCGGTCCGGCGTGGCCGCCCGGTGGTGGCGCCGAATTCCCCACCATTCTCCCGCAAAGCCATCCCGACCGTGTCGGAAAGCTCGGTCGGGAACGGCCCTGCCCCGACTCTTGTGGTATAGGCCTTGACTACTCCGACCACTTCATCAATCATTTTTGGCCCGATTCCGAGGCCGGTCAACGCGCCTCCAACCGATGTATTGGACGACGTCGTGAACGGATAGGTCCCCAAATCGACATCCAGCATGACCCCCTGCGCCCCCTCAAAGAGAATCGATTTCCCCTCTTTTTTGTGCTCTGCAAGCCGCAAAGAGATATCAGCCACAAGCGGTTTCAAGCGGGGAGCCATATCCATTAAGTTGTTGAATATCTTATTAATATCACATCTTTCATCATTTTCGCATGAAAAATATTGTGCTTTGATGGCCGGTTGAAGCGCCAATCTTGCCCTCAATCTCTCCGGCGAGAAGAGGTCGGCGACACGTATCCCGCACCGTTCGACCTTATCTCGATACGCCGGTCCAATCCCCCTCAAGGTAGTGCCGATACCGTCCCCCTCGCGCCGCTTTTCATCGCTTTGATCCATCAGTTTGTGATACGGAAGAACCAGGTTGGCGGCCGGGGAGATAAAGAGCCGTCCGACTGTCTCAATCCCCTCATTATATAAGGCATCCAATTCATCAATAAGGCACTTGGGATCGAGCACAACGCCATTACCGATATAGCAGATTTTGCCGGGATGAAGGATTCCCGAAGGAATGAGATGAAGCACGAATTTCCTGCCGCCGGTCATAATCGTATGCCCCGCGTTCGCACCACCCTGGAACCGGACCACGACATCGGCTCTTTCGGCCAGCAGATCGACCACTTTCCCCTTGCCCTCGTCACCCCATTGACTTCCTATGACAATAACATTTTTGCTCATTTCTCACTCCCCCGAACCATCTGCCCGGATTTATACTTTTCCACAATGTTATCAACCCATTTCAGTATCTCGGCTATACCGATTCCGGTCTGTGCTGAAAAAGGAACCATATCAGCCGATTTGAAGGCTTGTTTCATATCACTCATTTTCTTGGCCAGCGCTCCCCGCCCTATTTTATCGGCTTTTGTCAGTACCATTATATATGTCAGCTTTCGGTCTTCCAACCATTCCAGTAGCATCAGATCCTCTTCCTTAGGATCGCGTCGACAATCCAGCAAAAATACAAATCCGCAGAGGTTATCAACAGTATTTAGATACTTATCCACAACCTTTCCCCACGCCAGGCGGACATTCTCCGGCGCTTTGGCGAATCCATACCCCGGTAAATCAACAAAATAATAGCGGTCATTTATCAAGAAGAAATTCAACGCTTGGGTACGCCCCGGTGTTTTGGAAGTTCGGGCTAATTTTTTCTGGCCGACCAGCGAATTTAGAAGAGTTGATTTTCCGACATTGGACCTTCCCCCAAAAGCAATTTGAGGCCGGGAATCGGATGGAATTTTCCGGACATCACTAAACGAGCCGATAAATTCCGTTCTGCGAGATTTCATTGACGTATTTTTAGAACCATCTGATTATATAGTTTTTTCAAACGGTTGGGAAGTCTTATTTTTTCTTTTTCCGGGATGAAGCGGCTTTCCCGGTCTGATTGAAACCGGATTGGAAAACAATCTTGACGGCGTCATCTATTTTCTTTACCGGCAATAAGTTAATTCCTTCAAGCAACTTCTTGGGAAGTTCCGGCAGGTCCTTTTTATTGCGGAAAGGATAAATCACATCTTTGATCCCGTTCCGCCGGGCCGCCAGAAGTTTCTCATTCAGGCCGCCGATCGGCAATATATCGCCGCTCAAGGTAACCTCGCCTGTCAGAGCCAGATTGGAGCGAATCGGTGTCTCGGTCAAGGCTGAGACAATCGCCACCAAAATGGTTATCCCGGCCGATGGCCCGTCTTTAGGCACGGCGCCTTCCGGAGCATGAACATGAATTTCCAGCTTATCATAAAAATCAGGCTCCAATCCGAATCGCGCGGCGTGGCTTCTGATATAGGACAATCCGGCCGCAACCGATTCCTGCATTACCGTTCCAATTTTCCCGGTCAAGGTCAGCTTGGACTGCCCTTTCATAAGAGTGACTTCTATCGGAAGCACCTCGCCGCCGAATTCAGTCCAAGCCAAACCGACTGCATACCCCGGGCCGGGGTGGGGCTGAATGTCGGTCGAAACATACAGAGGGACTCCAAGCATCTGCGGAACCTGCTTTTCGCCGATCTGAAAAGATTTTTTCCTTGAACCTTCCGCCAATTGCTGGGCGATTTTTCTCATCATCGCCGCCAATTGTCTTTCGGCTTCGCGAACCCCCGCTTCCCGGGTGAAATAGCGAAGCAATTCCTTCAAAGCGGCCTCGGTAAACTCCAGGCGGAGCTCTTCCAGTCCCATTTCCTTTATCAATTTGGGCAAAAGATAGCCTTTAATTATCCCGATTTTCTCGTGCTCGAGATAACCGGGCAGACGGATTATTTCCATTCGGTCCAGAAGGGCCGGGGGAATTCCTGACAGCGAATTGGCTGTCGTAATAAAAAGCACCTGTGATAAATCAAAATCCAATTCCAGATAATTATCCGAAAAGGCCACATTTTGCTCCGGATCGAGGACTTCCAGAAGCGCCGCGGCCGGATCACCGCGAAAATCTATTCCGATTTTATCGACTTCATCCAACAGGAAGACCGGATTGGCCGAGCCGGCCTTTTTTATCGATTGGATTATCCGTCCCGGCAGGGAACCGATATAAGTTCGGCGATGTCCCCGAATTTCAGCCTCATCGTGAATACCGCCCAGGGACATCCGCACAAATTTCCGATCCAGGGCCCGTGCAATCGATTTTCCAATCGATGTTTTTCCGACCCCTGGCGGCCCGATCAGGCAGAGAATCGGCCCCTTGACTTTCCGGGCGATCTTCAAAACAGCCAGATGCTCCAATATTCTTTTTTTCGGTTTCTCCAGGCCATAATGATCCTTATCCAGAATCTCTTTTACTTCTTTGAAATTGTCGCGATCGGTTGTGTATTTTCCCCACGGAAGGGCCAGAATCCATTCGACATAACTCCGTATGACCGCCGATTCGGCCGAATAGGGATGCATTTTGGACAGGCGCTTTATCTCTTCATCGGCCCGTTCTTTGACCTCTTTCGGGGCCTTCAGATTCTCGAATTTCTTAATCAGGTCGTCAACTTCATTGCCGAATTCATCGGCCTGGCCCAGTTCCTCTTTGATCGCTTTTAACTGCTCCTGCAGATAGAATTCGCGCTGATTCTGAGCCATGGAGTCCCGAACTGAGTTGTCGATTTTCTGTTCGATTTTAAGAATTTCTATTTCTGAACGAAGAATATCGGTAATCATAATCAACTGCTCTTTGATCGATTCGATCTGCAATATCTGTTGCTTGGTTTCCAATCTGATCAAAATATGGGCGGCCACCGTGTCGGCCAGCCGCTGGTAATCGTCGATATTGGCAATCGAAAGGAGAACCTCTTCCGGAATGCGGCGGTTAAGGCGGACATACTCCGAAAACATTTCCACCACGTTCCGGCTGAACGCCTCGGTTTCCCGATCCTTAATCTGTTCGGCGTTGATAATTTGCAGGCGGGCGGTATAGAAGGAACCGGTGCGATGCATCGTCTTGACTTTGGCCCGAATTAATCCCTCGACCAGAACCTTGATTGTTCCATTGGGGAGTTTCATCACCTGAAGGATGCGAGCCGCCACCCCTACCTGATAAAGGTCTTTCTGCTCGGGGACATCTATTTCCGGCGCTTTTTGGGCGCAAAGGAACATCTGTTTATCCAGCACCATCGCTTCCTGCAATGCCGAAATGGTCGATTGCCGTCCGACCAAAAGCGGATATATCATATGCGGGAAAATCACCACATCACGCAATGGTAAAACCGGCAACCGCGATTTAACATCGACCTTTTCTTCGCCAAAATCCAATTTCATCTTCTCCATCCGCATTCGCCATCCCTGTAAGAACCTTTAAAACAATTTAATACATTTCGCCGCCTTCGGCAAGGGGAAGGGAGAATTAAGATTTTCGGCAAACTTTGTCAATAATTGCAAATAACTCCAATCATTAAAAAGGACTAATTTCGTATATGTTTGTAATAGGTTAGGGTATTACCGATTCTTACCCGCCATATCATAAACATCACAAGTGAGAGGAGTGAGCAATGGGAACTGTTACTGCGCGCCTTGCTTTCGTTGCGTTCCTGATTTTTCTCATGACCGCGATTGTATCGGCGGCCCCCAAGGCCGATTCAGTCGCTTATCAGGCTCGACTTACCGACAATTCCGGAAACGGGGTTGCCGATGGAAGTTATTCTGTCGTTTTCAGTTTGTGGACCGATTCCACTGGAGGGACCCAAGTCTGGATGGAAGGCCAAACCATCACCACTGCGTCCGGGCTATTTTCAGCTTGCCTCGGTTGCACCACGCCGATATCCGATGCTTTTGCCGATCAGCAACTTTGGCTTCAGATTCAACTGGGCGGTAGCCCCCCGATGGCTCCCCGTACCAAAATGCTGGCTGTTCCTCAGGCCCTCACTTCCGTCAGAGTGAATGGCGACCTGAGAACCCAGCCGGGGCAATTATTGATGCAAAATGACGACAGCACATATCGCGTTTTGGCCGGTGCGGGCGGTGGCGGTGGCGGCGGCGCGGGGGGAAGCATCGCCATTGATGAATCGGGGGTCCATCGCTCTCTCATGCTCAGCGATAATGATTCCACCACTATGGAAATGAATCCTCCGGAGGCATTATCCTCGAAAGGAAAAGTAAAATTTAAAGCCGGGGCCGATTTGGCCAAAATGTGCGTTACCCACTCCGACCCGGACAGCGATGACAGTCTCACGATCCAATCCGCACGAAAATCAGTTTCCATAGTCCTGCATGACAGGGAGGGAACAGAGGTTATGAGAAGTTCCATCTCCTCCGACAGCGCTTCGTCGAGCGTTTCCACGGTTGGGGATGTGGATGGTGACGGTGTTCCCGAAAATGAGGCATCTCTTATCGTGACGCCGACCACCTCCAGCGTGGCCATTAAAACCAAAGGAACCGGCGCCGATAAAAATCGGACAATTTCGAGCCATACCGATGATTCCGTTGCCGTGACCGTGATTGAAGCCGACGTCGATGGCGATGGTGCGCCCGACCGTGTTCATTCGGCCCGCTGTGATGATGGCAGTTGCACCCGAATATCATCGTTTTTCGATATTTTTACGGAATTATCAATCTCCGATAGTATCGATGCCTCCAGTGCCAGAACCGCCCTGGCCATCAAGACCAAGGGAACCGGTACCCAGCGTAACGGCATCGGCATGATGGTCGGCGCCGATACGACCACCGATTTGCGATGTGTTTCGCTCAATGGACTTCCACCAGGTTCCCCGGTTGTCGGAAAAATCGCCTTATCCACTTCACCGAGCAGTTCTTCCGTAGCCATAGGTGATTTGGACGGCGATGGTCGGCTTGATTTGCTTTGTTCTCAAGATTCATCGATCCTGGAGCAGACCATGCGTTCGTCGGGCGGGGGCGGTGGGTCAGGGGAATTGCTTTCCAGCTGCGCTGTTAAAATATCCAAAGCCGACGCCGGAAGATCATTGAGCTTCTTTGGGCAGTCTTCCACCAATACGGTCTCCGACGACTGTGACGATAATGATGCCAGGCATGCCATAAATACCAAAGGCACCGGGGCGCATGCGGGGCGGATTGTTTCGGTCGTTTCAAGCACCGACAGCACCAGCTGCAACGTGGTATGCGCGGTCGACCTGGACGGTGACGGTAACACAGATCGTCAATTGAGCTCAAGCGTTGACGACACCACCGCCGGTATCGCGATCGATGAGCCGGGGATTCAGGTCGGAATGGGTTTCAGAAAAGGTTGGGACGGCACCATCAAGGGCAGAATTGACATCGAGAATGGCGTCAATCGGGCAATCGATCTGGATGCCGACGGTAATGGTTTCTTTGCCGGCAAAGTCGGAATAGGCGTGGATTCGCCGACTCATAGCATTGACGTCGCCGGCGGGGCATATTGCGACGGGACCAATTGGACCAATGCTTCGGATGCTAATTTGAAGGAGAATTTCCGCCCTATTGACGGCGATCAGCTTTTGGCCAAAGTGGATGAATTGCCGATTTCGCAATGGAATTATAAACGGGAGGACCGCAGTGTGACCCATATCGGCCCGACCGCGCAGGATTTCAAGGCGATTTTCGGGGTGGGAAAGGACTCGGTTTCCATTTCAACCATCGATCCCTCCGGAATTGCTCTGGCCGCTATCAAGGAATTGAACCGCAAATCACAGCAACTTGAAGAAAAAACGGCCCGCATCGATCAACTGCAGTCCGAAATAGATCAGTTGAATGCGATAGTTAAGCAATTACTTGAGGAACGCAAATAACAGAGAGGATGCTCATGAAAACGACAAAAAATCTAAAACTGTTATTTGTCCTAATGATATTTGTAATGATTCCCTGCCTCGCTCCGGCGACTGCTCCGAAGGCCGGCGAAAATATCGGCTGGCAGGTTGTTTCCTCCGGAGGAAATTCGAGCAATGACGGCGCCCATAATATATCCGCAACTATCGGCCAAACCGCGGCCGGGGAGGTTTCGTCGGCATCCAATCGACTCAATCAGGGATTCTGGCAATTGTTTACCGTGATGGCGACCTTTATTTGCGGCGATGCCAATCATAACGGGGCCGTGAATATCCTGGATGTTTCCTATATCATCAACTCCCTGTATAAGGGCGGACCGCCGCCGAATCCGGCTCAGGCGGCTGATGTCAACGGTAATGGAGCGGTCAATATTCTCGATGTTTCTTACTTGATTAATTTTCTCTATAAGAGCGGACCGGCGCTCAACTGCCCTTGAAATAAATTCGGCGGGCGATGTTAAAAAAAGGGGATTGGCTTTGCCAATCCCCTTTAAAATTCATGACATATTGAAGCGGTCAGGCGACTGTTTCCGTTACGGCCCCGTTAAGTTGCGATTGAAGATTTCTCTTCTCGATATAAATTCTCTCAAGCGAAAAATACAATTCCGCCAGTTTATCGTTGGCCTCGGTCAGAATCTCCAGTATATCGCCGATATCAAGGTCAAGATATTCGGCCAGTTTTATCGATTCCAGAATCGATTCCTTCCGAATCCGATTGACCGCGTCATTGCTCAAATTCAGGCTCCGGCACGCACTCTGTATGAATTCGATATTTTTTTCGATATCGGGCGAATAATTATCAAACGGCCCGATTGTCATCCGGTCGGCCAGGGCGATGATATTATTCAAAGCGGCCTCTTCCGGCATGATTCCGGTGGAGAGGGAATGATGATTTTGCACCACGTAGGTCAGATTTGACGGCAATTTCCAGCCGCCGGTCATGGCCGCGCCGACCTCGCTGTGGGTCAGGCCGAAAATATTTCGCTCGGCCGCTTCAATGCCCTCTTTGTCAACGGTCATTTTCTCCATTACTTCGAGATAACCCTCGCGGTAATAAAGCAACATCAGGATAATGCCGAGATCGTGAAGAATTCCGGCGACAAAGGCCTCTTCCGGTTCTTTATATTTTATTTCGACCGCAATGGAGCGGGCACTGCTGGCGGTCTCAATCAAATGCCGCCAGATTCTTTTGATATTGCATCGTTTGAATAAATCCTTGTCGGTGACCATTCCGAAAACGGAACTGCTCAAGGTGAGAACTTTGATGCTGTTTATACCCATGATGATTACCGCTTCAGAAACCTTGGTTACTTTGCGCTTCCGGCCGAATTGAGCGGAATTAACCATTCGGAGAACGCGCGTAGTCAGAGAAACATCGCGGGATATGACTTCGGCTATCTGGTCGGCGGCCGAATCGGGATTATTTATCACTTTAAGAACCGCCGCTAATGTCTGAGGCAGACTGCCTACTTCCGTAACCTTTGCAACAATATCTTTGGAGCAGGGATAATCCATCAATATTCCTTTCCTATTTGAATTAATAATAATATCGGAATATGACAGTTTTGACTTAGGGGAAAGGGAGAATAATGGAATTTAAAATCGATTTACGCGATTGTCGGGTAACTTATCCCACCACTTTGAGTTTGGCATATTTGGCCACTATTTTTTTAAGGCCGACACCGGTGAAAAAAATCTCCAATCTTAAACCTTCGCCCGAGCCTTCAACTTTCACCACCTTTCCGCGCCCAAAAGTCGGGTGGGCCACAATTCGGCCCGGCCGGATTGCTTCCTCGGCCTCATATTCATAACGGGGGCCGTCATCCGTATCCGTTTCCTCGATCTTGACCGATTTAATTTCATGGGATGATATTCCGTTGCTTCGATTGCGGCGGGTGTCGATCACTTCGACTAAGGCCGGGGGGAGTTCTTTAAGAAACCGCGATGGAATCGAGCCCCCTTCGCCGAAACGATTGCGCGCCTCCGCTGTCGAAAGATATAAATTTTTGCGGGCCCGGGTCGCTCCGACATAAAACAGCCGCCTTTCTTCTTCCAATTCCTTGGGCTGTTCGATAGCCCGCCCCAGCGGGAAAAGCCCTTCCTCCAGACCGACCAGAAAGACAGAATCGAATTCCAGACCTTTGGCCGAATGAAGAGTCATCAGCGTCAGTTTATCTTCCGTTTCTTTGAACGAGTCGATATCGGTGTAAAGAGAAATCTCAGCGAGGAAGTTTTCCAGATTAGGCTCCGGGTTTGCCGCCACATATTCCCGTGCCGCCGCCACGAACTCCTCTATATTTTCCACCCGGCTTTCGCCGGTCAACGGGTCCTCTTCGATGAGATGATTCACCAAATTGATTTCATCGATCAACTGCTGGGTCAAATCGGCTATATTCAAAGAGCTTTTTCTTTCCCGGAACGACTCCATCATCCGGTGAAATTGCCCAATCGTTTTTTTCGCCCGGGGCGATAAATCGGCAATCAGCTCCGATTCGGCGCTGATTTCATACAATGATAGGCCTTTTTCCCGCGCCACGGAAAATAACTTTTCTATCGAACTTTCGCCCAATCCCCGGCGCGGATAATTTATTATCCGCTGAAATGAAATATCGTCCTTTATATTCGCCAGTAATTTCAAATAGGCGACCAGATCCTTTACTTCTTTCCGCTGATAGAACGATACCCCGCCGATAATCTGATAGGGTATTGTCCGCCGCCTTAAGATATCTTCAAAGGCGCGCGATTGCGCATTGGTGCGATAAAGGATAACGGTTTCTTTGAGTGGGCAACGGTGCAAATTCCTCTGAATTTCATCGATAATCGCGTTCCCTTCGTCCAGAGCGGTTCCGGTTATGAATAAGCGCAAGGGCTCGCCGCTTGCGGATTCGGTCCAGAGGGTTTTCCCCTTGCGGTCGATATTGTTGGCGATCACCGATGAAGCCGCTTCCAGAATTATTTGGGTGGAACGGTAATTCTGTTCCATTTTAATGACTCTGGCGCCGGGGAAGTCATGCTCAAAATTGAGGATATTGCTGATATCGGCCCCGCGCCAGCCGTAGATCGACTGATCTTCATCCCCGACCACGCAGATATTCAGGTGCGGCCCCACCAGAAGTCTCAACAACTTGTACTGGCTGTGGTTGGTGTCCTGATACTCATCGACCAGGATATATTTGAATCTCTCCTGATATTTGGCCCGGACCGGTTCGCTTCCCTCCAGTAATTGTACCGAGCGGTAAATTAGATCGTCAAAATCCATCGCCCCGCATTCGCGCAGGCGGCGCTCATACAGGGAATAGATTTCCGCCGTCCGGGTTTCGAAATAGCCGGATGCTTTGGCGGCATAGGCGGCGGCATCGATCATTTTGTTTTTCAGTCCCGATATTTTCCGCCGAAGCGAGGCCGGCGTAAACTGCTGGCGGGACATCCCGACCTGATCCACGCAGTTGCGAACCATGGCGAGGGCGTCATCTTCGTCGAAAATCACATAATTTTTTGAATACCCGATTACTTCGGCTTCCTGTCGGAGGAGCCGGGCGCAAAAAGAATGAAAAGTGGCTACGGTCAGGGCGAAAATATTCTGCCCCAGCAAAGCATTTATCCGCTCTTTCATTGCTCCGGCCGCTTTATTGGTGAAGGTGACCGCCAGAAGATTCTGCGGCGCGGCCAGCCTTTGCCCGAGGATATAGGCCACGCGGCGGGTCAGAACCCTGGTTTTGCCCGAACCGGCCCCGGCGATAATCAGAAGCGGCCCCTCGGTCGTCGTGACCGCCTCTTTTTGGACCGGGTTAAGGTCATTTAATATATATTCCATACTCATAATATCAGAGGGAATGGAATATAAGCATAATATTCGGTTTGGCAATCAGGAATAAGGCCGCCTTGAATTAATCCCGAAAAATCATTATCATAACTAACTATGACACAAAAAAATCGTTGGGTCTATCCCATATTGGCCCTAATCGGAACCGCCTTCATTGTTCATGCCTTGACCCTTTCCTTTACTCAGGACGATTCTTATATCTCATATCGCTACGTAAAAAACTTTCTGGATGGCCACGGGCTGGTCTTCAATCCGGGCGAATATGTCGAGGGTTACACCAATTTCTTCTTTGTCATTCTGCTCGCCTTTTTCGGCAAATTGGGACTCGATTATATTGCGGTCTCAAAAATAATCGGAATTGTCTCCGGGTTGTCGGTCATGGGAGCGGCCTTTTTTTGGGGACGAAAATTCCTGGGTGAGACGATCCCCGTTGTCTTCCTTTTGTTCGCGCCTGCCCTTCTGGCCGCCAATGCCGCCTTTGCCTACTGGGCGATCTCCGGGATGGAAACCACCCTATATGCGGCTTTTCTCATTTTGGGCTTATTTCTTGCCTCGGAAAAAAAGCCGCTATTTGTCCCGTTGATGGCTCTGGCGACAATGACCCGTCCCGAAGCGGCGCTGGTGTTTACGGCGCTTCTGGCATATTTCCTTGTCGCCGGTAGAAGTTCCGTCCGCAATGTTGTACTGTACCTTCTGATTTACGCGCTTCTCATTGCGCCGTCGGTGCTGTTTCGACTTTATTACTATCATGACCTTTTGCCCAATACTTTTTATGCCAAGACGGGAATGAGCCCGGCGTACTTTATGGCGGGATTGAAATATATATTTCTCTTTATGCAGATGTACGGATTCTACGGATTGATTTTAATAATTCCTGTCATCGCGTACAAATGGCTCGCGGCGCCGATTCGTTTTCTCTTTTTCATCAATATTTTCTATTTATTCTATATCGTGGCGGTCGGCGGCGATGTCTTGCATGAGCATCGCTTTTTTGTGCCGTTACTGGTCCCATATTATCTAGTTTTTGCCGCGGCCGTGATGGCCATCATCGAAAAGGCCAATATCCCCGCCACGATCCCTAGACAAATAGCTTGGGGAGCGGTCCTCGTGCTGGCGGTAATTGTGACATATGCCGTGCCCCGTGATGAGATGCGGGGGAGCCGTGACGCCATGCGCGCTTTGGTCGAGAAGATGCATGTTACGGCGGAGACGCTCAATCAGGCGATAGGGGGACGATTTCTCTTGAGTTGCTCGACGATTGGGGCGATAAGTTATTACAGTAATGCCAATGTCATAGATATGATCGGCCTGACCGACCGCACCATTGCCAAAGAACCGCAACCGGAAGTTGCCGGTATCGTTTCGGATTGGAAGGAACGGCAGTACAATGTCCCTTACTTGATGCAGCGGCGGCCCGATTTTATTTTGTTTTCGACCGGACTCAAACCGACCGCCCCAGCCGAACGGGCTCTTTTCCTCTCAAACGATTTCCGTCAGGGATATTATCCGGTCATGCTGACCTCGCCGCCGTTATCGATTTACAAACGCAAACCCGGCTTTATCGGACAGGACCGTTTCGGCGGCGACCCCCGTTTCATTAATCTCTATGTCGAGGCCGTCAATTATTATCTGCGGCGCGATTATGACTCGGCCGCCGCGAAAGCCGCCCTCTCGCTTGCGTCGGCCCCGCCCGATTTCTACCAGGCCACGAC
>CALMKK010000220.1 GCA_937867135.1 uncultured candidate division Zixibacteria bacterium | reverse complement strand
AGTTACATTTGCCGAGAAATTCGGTCTCATAACGGAAAAAATTGAAATCAGCCCGATGATAGATGCGTATTTCGGCAATGCCAATAAAACCGACCCGGTACGTGCCGGCAATAAAATGGCCAGAGAGAGAATGTCGATCCTCTTCGATAAGGCTTACGAGAAAAACAGAATGGTTTTGGGAACCTCCAACCGAACCGAAATATGTCTCGGATACGGCACCTGGTACGGCGACGTGGCCTGTTCGGTCAATCCGCTGGGAATGCTCTATAAGACGCATGTCCGCCAAATGGCCCAATATTATGAAATTCCGAGGGAAATAATGGACAAACCGCCTACCGCCGATCTCTGGCCGGGACAGACCGATGAAGCAGAACTGGAACTGGAATATGAAAGGGTTGATCAACTCCTTTTTATGATTATTGACGAAGGTATTCACGACCGGGGCCGCCTCAATGACGCAGGCTTCCCGGATAAATTCATTGACCGGGCCGTATTTCTTTTGAACCGCTCTTATTTTAAACGACACCTTCCCGAAATTGCCGATATCGGCCTGAAACCGATTCCAGACGAGATAGCTATTTCCTGATGTCAATACCCGACGATTCAGACTCCCATGGCACCCTTTACCTGGTTCCAACTCCTATTGGAAATTTGGGGGATATGACTCAGCGGGCTCTGGATATCTTGAGTCAATCGGAATTGATCGCGTGTGAGGATACCCGGTTATCGGGTCGGCTTCTGGCTCATTTCGGGATACGGAAAAGGTTGATCAGTTACCATGATTTCAATGAGGAAGCGCGCCTTCCGCAACTTCTGAAGATTCTTCAGTCGGGTGGAAATGTATCGGTTGTTACCGATGCCGGCTCGCCTGGGCTTTCAGATCCGGCTTATCGCATTATCCGGGCCGCAATAGATAATAATATTACCGTTTCTCCGCTCCCGGGAGCAAATGCCCTTATTCCCGCCCTTACCGGTTCCGGCCTGCCGCTCGACCGTTTTTACTTCGAGGGCTTCCTTCCCAATAAGTCCGGCGCAAGAAGGAATCGGCTGGAACGGCTCAGGGAATTGGAGCATACGCTTATTTTCTACGAATCCCCGTTTCGCATTGAGAAAGCTGTCCAGGATACGCATGATATCCTGGGTGATCGCGAGGCCTGCATCGCACGAGAGATATCCAAAATATATGAAGAATTCATTCGCGGCTCGCTTTCCCAAATTCTGGAAAAAATTAGAGGGAAAACCATAAAAGGTGAGATTGTTTTTTTGGTGGCCGGTGCGCCCAAAAAGAAAGGCAAACAAAGTGACTAAACGCCTCCTATATCCGTTCGATATCGCCATATTATCCTATGTCGGCCTTCTCACAATCTTGATTTTTATTTTTGGCCGCCCCATAAATTTATATTATAAACCATTGCTGACAAACCTGCTTGTAGCCCTGATTGTTTTGGCAATTATTTTTCTCCTCAAGGATATCGGACGTCGCCCCGTACTATTTTTTCGCATCCTTTATCCGGGGTTGCTATTCACGGTCTTTTACGAACAGACCGGCGGCTTAATGCGCCTTTTCTTTCCTGATTTCCTTGACCGGCAGTTGGTATCTTTTGAGACTTCGATCTTCGGTATTGAGCCCAGCCTCTGGCTGGATGCTAATTTGATCAATGTTTGGATCACCGAAATATTAAGTTTCTGCTATTTCTCATATTACCTTATGCTTCCCGTTTTCCTGCTTGGCTTTTTCTTCTTGAAGAAATATGACGAGATCAAAAAAGGCCTGACCGCCATTTGTGTGACTTTTTTTATCTCGTTCCTTTTATTTTTTCTATATCCGATCGAAGGGCCGCGTTACTTTTTCGCCGGTCAATATTCTCACAATATAACCGGACCTATTTTTCGTCCTCTGGTCGATTTTGCAATAGAAAGCGGCGCTGTTCATGGCGGATGCATGCCTTCGTCGCACGTGGCCGTGGCTTTGATAATATTGATTTTTACTATGAGAAATTTCCCCAAAGCCGGCTGGTACCTAATCCCGATAAACATGGGCCTGGCACTGGGGACGGTTTATGGCCGTTTTCATTATGCGTCTGATGTAGTCGTAGGGGCCGTGATTGGAACAACTGCCACCATTTTGACATTAAGGTATTATGATAAATTGGCAGGAGCCGCGGAAAAACCTTTGATAGACCAAACGGAGACGGCTAAATATGTATCCTGAATTATTTAAGTTGGGCCCGATTACCATACGCGCCTACGGAGTGATGCTCACCATTTCATTTCTTCTGGGCGTGATTTATATCTATAAAATGTCAAAGAAGAAAAATATCCCCTTCGATCCGATGTTGACGCTCGCCTATATCATGATTTTCGGCGGTGTTTTTGGAGCCCGTTTATTTTATGTTTTGTTTCACCTGGATGAATTTAAAAATGATTGGCTCTCATCCATTAATCCTTTTCATTCCGGGCAATTTGGCATTGCCGGCTTGAATTTGTACGGCGGCGTGGTAGTGGCTGTTTTGCTGTCTTATCTATATATAAGAAGAAATAAATTGCCCCTCTTTGCCACTCTCGATTTATTCGCTCCTACCGTTGGATTGGGGCTGATTTTTACGCGAGTCGGCTGCTTTCTCAATGGTTGCTGTTTCGGCACACCCACTAATCTGCCCTGGGGAGTATCATTTCCGGTCGATTCAATTCCGTATTATATTTTTGGCACCGAACATCTTCATCCCGCTCAATTATATAGTTCGCTCTATGGTTTGGTGCTGTTTCTTATTCTACACTGGCGTCTTAAGCACAAATTATTCGACGGTCAGGTGGTAGGATTGTATTTTATGATTGAGGCGATTTTTAGATACTTGATTGAATATGTCCGCTATTACGAATCAGAAATGCACTTTTCATTCTTCGGAATGGAACCGACCTACAACCAATTAATTTCAATACTTCTCTTTTTACTCGGATTGACAATATATGTATGGCAATATCGGCGATACCATCATACCCAAATGCCATTGGCAAAATCGTAAAATCTGCACAACGACTCGCCTATATTATATATAACTAATTATAATTTAATAAGTTATTGTTTTATCATAAAGTATTTGTTTAAATATTAACAAAAAGAATGATCAATGGAATCAATGGACTTCCAACATTCTTTCAAGGGCAATCCGAGCGAATTTTTTGGTCTCTTCCGGCACTGAAATCGGCTTTATTTCGCTGAAATTTTCCAAACAGAAGGCCAGATCGTTAATTGTCGTGCGATACATATTGGCGCAAACCGGGCAGGTCTGGCCGGACAATTCGATTATTTTTTTATCGGAATGATAATGTGCCAGGCGATTAATCAAATTGATTTCCGTCCCAATGGCAATAATTGAACCGGCCGGCTGGGCTTCCACATATTTGACAATAAAACCGGTCGACCCGGTGGCATCGGCAAGCTTGACCACTTCATATGGGCATTCCGGGTGAACCACAATTTTAATGCCCGGATATTTCTGTCGCATTTCGATCACATGTTCCGGCTTGAAATTCGTATGGACGTGGCAATGCCCTTTCCACAAAATTATTTTGGCCCGCTCAATCTGTTCATCGGTGAGGCCGCCGTTTTCCTGTGAAAAATCCCATATTACCATATCATCCGGCCTTAAACCGAATTTCATTCCGGTATTAAATCCCAAATGCCTATCGGGAAAGAAAAATAATTTCTCTTTACGCTCAAAGCCATACCGATATGCGGCATCGGCGTTGGATGAAGTGCAAATCAAGCCACCGTGCTTCCCGCAGAAGGCTTTCAATCCGGCCGCCGAATTCATGTATGAAATCGGCATAAATCGCTGATCGCCGCCCAACTTTTCCAGCACTTCCCACGCCTCAAAAACATCGGCCATTTCCGCCATATCAGCCATCGGGCAACCGGCCAGAGGGTTGGGCAAATAAACCTTCTGATAATCCTGCGAAAGGATATCCGCCGCTTCCGCCATAAAATGCACCCCGCAGAAAAATATAAATTCTACATCCTGGCGCGAAGCCGCGATCTTGGCTAAAGCGTAGGAATCACCTATGGCATCGCCGAATTCAACAACCTCCAAACGCTGATAGTGATGAGTTAGAATAAGCGCTTTATGGCCCAGGCGTTCTTTCGCCGCCCAGACCCGCTTTTTCAGATCGGGAAGAGCCGTCTCACGATATTCCTGCGGCAGTGCAAAATACATCTATTTATTCATCATCCTTCAAATTTTATACGATCTGCGATACCACAACGATAATAATTGACGATTGTTCCTGGATTAATCGCTCTGCGCTCGGGTCAGTTGCTGGAAAGTCTTTTCATTGTCAGGCAAATTTTTGAGGCCGACAATTTCAATATATTTTATAATCCCCTGTATATCAACTATAAATAAGACTCTTTCGGCATATCCGGCATCGGTCATGACGCCGTATTTTCGGCATACTTCACCATGAGGATGGAAATCCGAAAGCAAGTGATATTCAATTCCCCCCAACGACTTTTGCCATGCCTGATGACACGGAATCGAATCAACCGAAATACCCAGGACCTGAGTATTAAGGCTTTCGAATCGCTTCAACTCGCGATCGTAAGCCGGAATTTGGTTGGTTCAGACCGGGGTCCAATCGAGGGGATAAAAGGCCAGGAGGACATTTTTCTTACTCTGGTAATCAGAAAGCCGCACCCGTCCGCCCAGATGCGACGGCAAATAAAAATCAGGTGCCTTATCCCCTACTTTTAATTTTCTCTCAAATAAGCCAAACAAAGCGTCTCCCTAAAACTAATTTTCCGCCAATGTGAATCTCTCTTTTGGCGCACCGCATACCGGACAGCTCTCGGGAGGTTCATCGCCGGTATGCACATAGCCGCAAACTTCGCAAACCCATTCCATCAAACATTCATCTCCGGTTAATCTTCCATGGGTGCGCTGTCTTCAGTTGCAAACCAGAAATAATTGCCGCTTAAGGCTTCCCGTTCCGCCATTAATATCTCATAATGACTGTCTTCCTCCTCAACCAGCTGATGCAATATTTCCTTGAATTCACTCCCCGCGGCTGTCTCCATCCCGGATTTGTAGTATTTGGCAGTGGCCAATTCCGCTTCAATGGCCAAATTTATATATTCCATTTCCGATTTGAGTCGCCGCAATCTTCCCTTTTCAAATACTTGCGCCAGAGCACCAATACCCTTTTCGGGAAGGGGGCCGATTTCGCCGCCCACATGTTCCTGATAGAGCTTGGTTAAAATTGCTTTATGACGATTCTCGTCGTCACGGAGCCCCTCGAGCCTTTTTTTAGCAGTGGGGTTTGTCGCCGCCTGGGACAATAGGTCATAATATTTAAAGCCGTCCTCTTCCCCTTTGATGGCATGCTTTAAAAGATCCGCCTTATCGCTGAATAGTTTTTCGCTCATGAAACTCCTCTTTTCACCGGATATATTTCAATCGACAGATGAAAGGTTCACTTCTTGCCTTTCATTTTCTCCAATTCTTTTCTCAATTTAATCAGACGGTTCATATCTTTTTTCTGCTGCGCCTGATTGAGGAGACCGCCAAAATGGTTCTGGGAGAGTTTCTTCTCCAATTCGGCGATTTCCCGCTCCAAACCGGCAACTTTATCCATTATTCCGCCCTTCCTTTTTCTCAACATATTTTATGGATCGTTCTAACCTCATTATTACTTCCGCTTTGCCGAGCGTCTCAAGAATGTCATACAACCCGGGGCCGACCGAAATACCGGATATGGCCAATCGCGCGGGATGGATTATTTGTCCCTTTTTGACTTTCATTTCCTCGGCCAGTCCATTAAGCGCCGCTTCGAGATTCTCTTTACTAAAATCCGATATTCCTTCAAATCGGGTCATTAACCCCTTCAGATAGGGAAGATTGGCGACTATCAGTTGTTTATCTGCCGCTTCCGGCTCATAACTGAATTCACCGTGGAAGAAATATTCGCTCAAGGAAACGAAGTCGGTCATTCGACGACTGCGCTCTTTCAGCAATCCAACAATTTTCAGCAAATACAACCAGCGCGTTTCCAGCCAGTATTTGGTCGTATAGCCGGCCGCCACAACCATAGGCGCCACCATTTCGGCCAACTTGTAATCCGGCGTATCTTTGATATATTCTTTGTTTAAAGCCAGGAGTTTTTCTTCATTGAATATCGGATTGGCTGGATTGACATTTTCCAGCGCGAAGATACGTATCAGCTCCTCGCGTCGCAAAAATTCCCGATCATCTTTAGGCGACCATCCCAACAGGCAAAGAAAATTGAATAACGCCTCGGGCAATATGCCTTCATGCCCATATTCGGCGACATCCTTATCTCCCAAACGTTTTGATACTTTTTTGCGGTCCGGACGCAAAATCAACGGGACATGCCCGAATTTCGGCGGCTCAATTCCCAGTGCCCGATAAATATGTATCTGCTTGAAAGTATTGCTGACATGATCATTGCCGCGGATCACGTGAGTAATCCCCATTTCATGGTCATCCACCACTACCGCCATATTGTAGAGCGGTGTTCCATCGCCCCGAGCAATCACCAAATCTTCGATTTCATTATTATCACGCGTAATCGGTCCCAGGATCAGATCATCATAGGTCGTAGCGCCGTCAGGAATCTTTAAGCGAACTCCAAAAGGAGCATTTTGACTCAATTTTCGGTCAATTTCTTCCTGACTCAGATGCAGGCAATTACGATTGTATCGCGGCGGCCGCTTTTCCTTCATCGCTTTTTCCCGCTCCGCTTCCAACTCCGACGGAGTGCAGAAACAGCGATAAGCGTTTCCGCTTTCGAGTAGCCGCGCCACATACGGTTTGTACCGCGCCATCCGCTCCGATTGAAAATACGGCCCCTCGTCCCAATCGACTCCTAGCCATTTGAGGGCGTCCAATATCGGCTGCACCAATCTGGCATCGGATCGGGTTTCGTCGGTGTCTTCAATGCGAACGATGAACTTGCCGCCGTAATGCCTGGCAAATAGCCAGTTGAATATAGCCGTCCGGGCAGTACCCACATGAAGGTAACCCGATGGCGACGGTGCAATACGGACCCTGATTTCGCTGCCTGACATAAGAAGTACTAATTTGTCCTTTCTGATTATGAAATCGGTCCGGCCGGCGGCGGATTATCGGGAGGAGGCGTAATATCAGGCGGCAGAGGTTGAACCGGGGGTGGCGGAGGCGGAGGCGGCTGATAGGAAGGCGAGGCCGGATAATACGGTTGAGTTGGCTGTACCGGTTGCATCATAGCCACCTGCTGCAACTCGAATTCCAAACCACCCAAAAGTTTGGCGACCATATTGTAGACAAAAGCGACAATTAAAAACAGAATGGTGTAAAATATCGCTCCGCCAAAGCCAAATAAAAAAGGATACAGTATCAGGAGCAAACCGATCGGCGGCATCCCCTCTTGAAACAAAGGTGAGCCTCCCAAACCTCCCATATTGGCCGCGAATGAAAATATGGCCCCGATAAATAGGGCCACGAAAATCCCCATTATAAACCCGACAATCAGGTTTATCACGAAAGAAGTCTTGATCAAAGACCAATAACCGATTGCTTTCAATTCGAATTTCATCGGAAACCTCTTTATTAAAGATTAAAAAATCCTAAATTTCTGATATGGCCCCCGCTCAAGACTGCCTGATAATAAACCGAGCGTCGACCGCCTTTGATTTCCCTTTGGCATGACAGGCAATGAATGGATTGATATCAATCTCCGAGATTTGATCAAAATCGCCCACCAATTGCGACAGTCGTAACAGCGATTCTTTCAATACCGTCATATCAATCGGCTCCGATCCGCGATATCCGGTCAGAAGCGGATACGATTTCAACCCCCCAATCATTTCATCGACATCAATATCACTCAAGGGATTTATCCGAAATGCCACATCTTTGAGAATCTCGACATAAATGCCGCCCAACCCGAACATTATTAACGGGCCGAATGACGGATCTGTGGTCATACCGATAACTGTCTCTACTCCCCCCGTAACCATTTCCTGAATAACCACGGAATATTTTTCATTTATTTTGAGCGGCGGGAGTTTTTTCCTGAGTGAATTGAACGCCGCTTTGACTTCTTTGCCATTCCGTAAATCCACCATCACCGCCCCAAATTCGGTTTTATGGAGTATTTGGGGACTATTGACTTTAAGAACCACCGGATATCCGGCTTCTTCGGCGGCCTGAACCGCTTTATTTTCATCAAAGGCGATGTGATATTTTGCGGTCGGGATGCCATAGGCCTCAAGAATCTCCAGGGCTTCTTTCCCAACCACCGCCTTTTCTCGCTTCGCAACAGCTTGATTTAGTATCTCCTGCACTTTTTTCTTGTCGGATTTGAAAATCCTGGGATGACCCTTGGGGCGTTCCAGCCAGCGGCGATAAATATCAATTTGCGAAAGCGTCTTGGCCACCGCTTCGGGGAAAATATAAACAGGTAAATGATGCTTCTTGAGATAGGCAATCGCCTCCGAACCTTCCCCTGCGCCCATAAAGCAGACCAGCACCGTCTTTTTGCACCCCTTTATACCATCCAGAATCGACTGCGCCACTTCCATCTGATTGATAGTTACCGGCGGAACAAAAATTATAAAAATGGAATCGAAATTTCGGTCATCTTTGATAACGCTCAGCGCCGATTTAAAATGCTCTCCCCCGGCTCCGGCTACAAGGTCCAGCGGATTATGGACATCTCCAATTCCCGATAAAGCCTTTTTTAATCTGGCCTTGGTTCCGCCGGCGTAGGGCGCTAGATTCATACCCAATCCGACCAGGGCATCGGTCGCCAGAAGAGCCGGCCCTCCGGCGTTGCTTACAATCGCAACCCGATTCCCTTTTGGAATCGGTTGATTCGACATGGCCGCCGCTACATCGAACAATTCCTCAATCGAAGACACGCGCAAGACTCCGCATTGATCCAGAAGGGCATCGACCCCGACATCAAGTTCCGCCAGCGCCCCGGTATGAGATGAGGCCGCGGCGGCTCCCTGACGAGTCCGGCCCGATTTTACCGCGACGATCGGTTTGTTCGGCGAAATCTCCCGGGCAATCCGCGTAAAATGACGGGGGTTACCGAAATTTTCAAGATACAACAAAATGATATCGGTCTGCGGATCGTCTTCCCAGAATTCCAGAATATCATTAGTGGAGACATCGGCCTTGTTTCCGATCGATGCTACCATTGAAAAACCGAGCCCCAATTCCTGCGCGTGATTCATAATGGCTTCGCCCAAACCGCCCGACTGGGAAATAAACCCTACTTTTCCCGGAAGGGCTTTGGTTTTGCCGAAAGTGCAATTCAGGCTAATTTCCGGCTCGGTATTAACAATGCCAAAACAATTCGGGCCGATCATTCGCATATTATACTTATGGACAATATCGACGAGGTTGTCTTCCAGTTTGATTCCGGCTCCGCCGACTTCTTTGAAGCCGGCCGATATCACCACCAGTCCTTTAACCCCTTTCTGCCCGCATTGCTCGGCAACATCGCAGACAAATTCCCGGGGCACGACAATAACCGCCATATCGACTGAATCGGGCACATCCAGAATGGTCGAATAGCACTTTATAGAATGGATTACGGTCGCCTTCGGATTGACCGGAAAGACCTTCCCGTTAAATTCATTAATAATAATATTATGCAAAATCTCGTGACCGATGGTTCCTTTATGGGTCGAAGCCCCAATTACAGCGACCGATTTCGGCCTGAAGATATATTCCAATCCCTTCATAATTCCCTTTTTATAAATTCTAAAACTATTAATCCCGACCCGGCGGGAGAAAATGCCATATTAGGTTGTTAAGCAACCACTTATTGGCCTAAAAGTCAAGAAATAATTGCCCAACCGGAAGTCTCCAATTTATTGAAATATTAAATTGACGCTCCGTGATTCTTTGCGTCTTTTAAAGAAAGCAGACGTAGCTGCAATCGTTTATTCCCGCCTATGATAGGATAGACTCAATTAAGAAGGTGATAATAGTTGAAATTGCCTAAGGTTTTTATATTGATAATACGTGCTTCTTTGATGGCCGGCTCCGGTTGCCAGAAATCCCTTATCAATGTTCCGACCTTCATATCCGGTACAATCTCAGATTCAGCAACCGGCTTCAATATTAATGGCGCGTGGGGTGATATCTTTGATACTCTTTCAATCCATGAAGCAAACCCCGACTCCATTGGCACTTATGCCACACAGACATTTCGCAAAGGATTTATTGAAATTTATTACGGAAAAGAAGGTTACATTTTAAGGGGCACTTTCACTGCCTCAGATCGAGCCCGAGTGTTTTAAATTTCAAATTATAGCTCAAATAGCAAGATCGAGACGCCGGTTTTCCACGATCCCCTTGCGTTCCCACAAATTCCCGTTATAATAGAATGCTATATCCTCTATTATGAGCCATAAGCGACGGAATTTTCGAGTCGTAAGGCGGTTACGGAACAAACATCAGAAATGGAGAACCGATGTGTAAGGGGAAATTTCAGTTTCTGAGCCTTTTAATTTTGACTGTTTGCTTATTATTTGATATTTCGAAGGGGGTGATTGTCGCCGACCATAACATTGTCGGTGAATTTGACGCTATTCCCGACTCCGTCTTAAATCGGATCGAGACCGCTTATCACATCTTTTACGGTCACACCTCGCATGGCAGTCAGATTGTGACCGGGATGTCGATGATTCGTGACGAGAACCCGTTATTTGATTTCAATAATGGTCCCGGTACGTTAACCATAACCGAATACGGCGATGATCTCGGTGCCGACGGAGATACCACCTGGGTTCCGATCACGCGTGACGCCCTGAACCAGCCGGGTAACGATATCAATATCGTTGTCTGGTCCTGGTGCGGCGGCGTCTCATGGACCTCATCAGAGGGAATCGATGTCTATCTTAACGCTTTATCGCAATTGGAACAGGATTATCCCGATGTCATTTTCATTTATATGACCGGTCACCTTGACGGCACCGGCATTGATGGGAATCTTTATCTGCGTAATAATCAGATTCGTCAATATTGCCTGATTAACGACAAGCTCCTTTTTGATTTTGCCGATATTGAGAGTTATGACCCGGATAATGATTACTATCCGGATGAAACCGATGCCTGCCTGTGGTGCAGTGAATGGTGCAACACCCATTCTTGTCCCACATGTGGTGATTGCGCACATTCTCATTGCTTCAACTGCTACCGAAAGGGCAAATCGTTCTGGTGGTTGCTGGCCAAGATCGAAGGATGGAATATGGACGGTTCTGTTTGCGGCGATGTAAATAACAACGGCTCCATTAATATTCTCGACGCTTCTTTTCTGATCAGTTATCTCTATAGAGACGGGGCAGCTCCGGCCGATTTGAGTCATGCCGATGTAAATAATTCCGGTAGCATCAATATTCTGGATATCAGTTACCTGATAAATTATTTGTATAAATCCGGAGCGGCTCCGGTTTGTCCCGAATAATCGATAAAAAAGGCCGGCTTCGGCGGCCGGCCCTGCTGGGTGAGGTAGGGATAAGAGGGAATTATGAGGAGCGGTCAGACTCCTCGGAGAGATCTATCATTTTTATACCATTGGTATATTCAGTGGTTTTATCTTTGGTAATATTCATCAATTTCTGAGTTACTTCTTTTATTCTAAGGGCCGATTCCTCGACCGCCTTTAATTTTTTTCGCAATTCATCATCCAATTTGTCGCCGCGCATCAGCAATAATTGGATATTTCCGAGGACGGCCGTCAAGGGATTATTTATTTCATGACTCACGGTTGTGGCCGTTTCGACGATGGCGTTGAGCCGCTCGCGTTTGATTCGGGCCGCGACATCGTCCGCTACCGGCCCGATGCCCGACGCCATAATTGCCACCGAAAGCGCCGCTGTCAGCGATTCCAAAAAGAAATCCTCTTTAACCAGCGTCCCTTTTCCCGGCTGAATTCCGATTACCGCCCCCAATATCATTTCCCCTTTTTTGATTGGCAGGGTAAAGGTCGAAAGCGGTTCCTCGCCGCCGAACGATAAATATGCCGAAACCAATTTGCGGCTTTTGCGAAGATTCCCGAATAATTCGCTTTCCAGGTCTTTGAGCACCCCTTTTTGACGGTCATTTTCGGCATACGTAACATTTAGAAAGGGGGTCTCTTTATCGTCCCATAAAAGCAGAGCCGCCCCCGATAACCCCACCAATTGCCCGGTTCCGCGAAGGGCAATCTCGGCGGTCACGGCCAGATCGGCCCCAGATGCGGCCGAAAGGGCTATCTCCCGCATTATATCAAATTGCTGCATTGCTTTCTTTTCTGACGGATTGCCTGGCATAGTTACCTCGGGAAGTATATCACGCAAAATATATGCCTTTGAATCAATAAGCAATCAGAGACTTAAAAAAACGGGAACTTTCCGCCTAAATCTCAATTGGATAACTATATGGAGCAATAAAAGGTCACGCATCGCATGGAATTATGGCGTTGGTGAAGGAATGGCCTTGCAAGAGTTTTCATATTTTCGTCATGAAGTCTTCTTTGAGGCCTTGACAATCGCATCGAAGTCCATTAGATTCTTGGCTTTTCGGCGGTTAGATATATGATAGACTCAGATTTTGTTCATGACAACTGTGGCGTCTTCGGCATTTATGGTTCCGGCCGGGCCGCTGAATTGACTTATTTCGGATTATACTCCCTTCAGCATCGCGGCCAGGAATCGGCCGGCATTGTCAGTTCCGGAAATGGCCAGGTGCATATTTACAAAGGAATGGGGGAGGTCAACGATGTATTCGCAAACAAGAAATATATTGACCGCTTAAAAGGAAATATCGCTATCGGCCATACTCGCTACTCCACGACTGGTGCCTCATCCTTGACAAACATACAACCTTTCTTGATTACCAACCGGAGCCAGAAATTGGCGATTGCTCATAACGGCAATCTCACTAATTCCTTCCGCCTTCGGCGCGATCTTGAAAAGGAAGGTTCAATTTTCCAGACCACTTCCGACACTGAAATTATTCTCCATCTGGTGGCGCTTTCAAGGAGCCGTTCCTGGGTCAACCGTATTTGCGACGCTTTGAGCGAGGTTGAAGGCTCTTATTCCTTGGTATTTTTGACCGATCATTCTCTGATTGCCGCCCGTGATCCATACGGTTTTCGACCGTTGGCACTTGGCAAATATAATGGAAGTTATATCGTCGCATCGGAGACGTGCGCTTTTGACATCATCGGGGCCAAATATGTTCGGGAAATCGAACCAGGCGAAGTTTTGGAAATCAATTCTGACGGAATCAAATCGGTATATCTGCAAAAGAGAGCGCGTCACTGCTTCTGCATTTTTGAATATATCTATTTTGCCCGGCCCGATTCGATGATTTACGGCGAAAATGTCGATAAAGTTCGGCGGCGTTTGGGTCGTCAGCTCGCCATCGAACATCCCGCCGACGCTGATATTGTCATTGCCATTCCCGATTCAGCCAATACCGCCGCGCTGGGATTTTCCGAAAAGTCCGGAATAACATTTGAAATCGGCTTGATTCGAAATCACTATGTCGGCCGAACTTTTATCGATCCCGAGCAGCAAATCCGCGATCTTGATGTGAAAGTCGAATTTAACCCGGTGAAGGGGGTCCTCAAAGATAAGCGTGTGGTTGTGGTCGATGACTCCATTGTTCGGGGAACAACGTCAAAGAAATTAGTTAAATTGATCCGCTCGGCAGGGGCCAAGGAAATACATTTCCGGGTCTCGTCGCCCCCTATAATCTCACCCTGTTTTTTCGGTATCGATATGCCCACCCGCAAGGAATTGATTGCTTCCGCCAAGACTATCAAGGAGATAGAAGAATATCTTGAAGTAGATTCTTTGGGTTATCTCTCTATAGATGGTATGCTTTCGATGCCGTCACTCCCGGATGAAAATTTCTGTGTCAGTTGTTTTTCGGGAAAATACCCGG
>CALMKK010000219.1 GCA_937867135.1 uncultured candidate division Zixibacteria bacterium | reverse complement strand
CTGGCGGCGTCATACGGCCTCCATCCGGTTGCCCATATGATTCCACCGGCCTTTGCCGAGACCGTCCGCGGTTTCATGTCGAGTTCAATGGCACCATATTTGCAGGCGTCGGCGCACTTTTTCATCCTTTCGTCTCCGGCAAAGCGCGGGTCGATTACATACCGGTTCGGATAGGCCAGCAAATGCGGCAAATAAACGGCCTTTGTTTTATCGAGGCCATAATTAAATTCATTATCCCGATCGATTTCACACACTTTGGCGCAGTCCCCGCAGGCCGTGCATTTATCATTCACGAAGCGAGGATTAACCTTAATCTGGATTTCATAGGCCCCCGGTGAGCCGGCAATCTTTTCAACTTCAGCCAAAGTAACAACTCGGATATAGGCGCTATTTCTAATCCGCCTTAGGTTGATTTCTATGCCGCAAGTCGGCGGGCATAGTTTGGGAAAGTACTGGTAAAAGGATAAAACCTGTCCCCCGAGGAATGGCTTTTGTTCCACGAGAATGACACGTTTCCCAATCTCTGCTGTCTCGATGGCAGCGGTCATGCCGGCAATGCCGCCGCCGACAACCAACGTATCAGCCACAAGTTTGTCTGAAACAGGTTGATATTCGGCCATTTTATTCTCCTTGAAGCGCACTCAACACTTTGAAACCAAATGTCTTATAATTATTATACCAGATTGAGCTTGTGAATATATTCGCAAACATATTTTTTATATATATCCCAATGGCGATTTTGTCAAGCAAAATATGTCCCCGGACGTCCAATTGGGTTGATTGCAGGCGATTTTGCGTCGATTATCACCTAATATTTAGATTGCTTATTTAATGGAGAAGGTCTTTGCCGGACAGATCGAGTGCCCTGTGTGAAGGCTCGCTAAAAACGACTTTAAATCCTCGGGCGACTCAACAATTGGCGGTCGCTCGGAACGGCTGCGCGCCAACTCCCTTCGGAACCGTTAAAAATTAGGCTAGAACCGGAAATGCACGGGTTATTACTATATCGTTCGGACCGACTTAAAAAATGGAAATTAGCCATTTCTTTATTGCTTCGTATTTTGGGCGATCAATGGTTGTCCGGTGGTCGGTTGAAATTGTAGTGGTTCTTCCAAATCATTGGTTTTCGGTCCAAATCATCGTAATGGGTATAAATCAGCGTTCAGTATAACTCCCTATGGTCAGGCAGGTGTGAATGTTCCCGTAGCACCATCAAGGCCGAATTCCACCAATTGTCGGCCCATGATGACAATGCCAATTTTGTCGAAAAATCGAACCGACGGAGGCATCATTACCGGATTCAGAATTCCCCTAGAAATTAGGGGGGAAATCACTGTGCGATGTTCCGAAGAAAAGGATGGATGACCGGAAGAAGCTTTTAAGCAAAAAATAACTCATCCAACACCCGAGCCGATTTCTGAATCATGATGATATTTGACGCCGCCTATTAAGCCAGAAAAACCCTTGTGGTTTAGTTCACGTGATTATATTATTACAAAAACAAAAAAAATCACCCGGTCATCTGAACAATTTTCCGGTTTCAGTACCGCAAGAGTTGGGTTTATGGGCATTTTTGTCGAGCGGACAAAAGTATGATAAATAATAATCTTCTGCAGCTCAATATCCATCTCGCCATGGCGCGGAGTTTTGAGCTTCAGCAAATATTTCTGGATTTAACCCAAAAATATGAAGGGGATTTCATTTTTGATCAAAAATATATCGCCGAGGCGGTTACCAATATATCCGAATCCATGGAAGAGATTTTTTTCCATGTGAATTCCATCAGCGGCGGTCAGAATATCGCCCTCTATAATAGATTGGATGAGCTTAAGGATAAAATAACGGGATTATTCGGCAATGCCGATTTGGATATAATTGAGCCTCCGGCATCAAGAAAATCGTCCATTTTCGACGATGAGTTGTCGTCATTGCTGAATCAGGTCATGGATCTGACCATAAAATATGATTCGAATCATCTAATTAAGGCGGCGTCTGGAGCAAAGAATGATTTCACCGCGAATGAACTTTTAATTATTTGCTTGAGGGAAATACTCGGCGATCTGGAAAATCGCTGCGGCAATAAAAAAAGCCATGATGGCATAGAGAATTACCCCGGGACTATTAATAAAACCCCGGTCTTTTATCCGGGCCTTGAAAAAGTGGGCAAAATTGACGCTATTTCCCTGCGCCAAACCGTCCCGACGATGCCGGATTCGGAGCAAGGCATTGAAACTCTAATCAGCAGTATTGACGGGGTAATGCTTACCGATAAATATTATGGGAAATCGGAAGATTCAAATTTCCGGGGACACTATTGCGGTCTGTTATTTTATTCTCTTGATAATCTGACGCTTTATATTCAGTGTCATAAATACAAATATCTCATTGCATCCGGCACATATGATTTTGCCAAAGGCAGTTATATATACTTTATGGTTGACCCGACTGACATCAAGGAATCGATTGCATTCGGCAACCAACTCATGGAAAGGCTCCTCGAATGGCTTGATTTTCGTACATTCAAGATAAATGATTTAATAGTCGCAGGCATTAAAGATCTGACCCGTGTCGAGGTAATTTATCATCTGGGTATGCTTGGCAAATTATTAGCGTTTGTTTCGGCGCCGAAAATAAGGCCGCAAGATGAATTGACGATTCGGAAGTATATGGAAATATTTCTTGAAAATATTATTTGAAAACGGAGGATATTTTGCCCGATAAATTGAAAATTTTGGTCATTGACGATGAGCCGATCGTCGGGAAACGTCTTGTTCCGGCCCTGGAGAAATCGGGCTTTCAGGTTGAATTCTGCAATACAGGAGGCGATGGAATCAAACGGATAAATGAGGAGCAATTCGATATTGTGGTAACCGATGTAAGGATGGATGATGTGGACGGAATAGAAGTCCTGAGCCGGGTCATGGAAAAATCACCGCGCACGAAAGTTATCATTATAACGGGATTCGCCACAATTGAAATCGCGCGTACGGCCAAAGCGAAGGGAGCTTTTGACTTTATCGCCAAGCCTTTTAAGCCCGGCGACTTAAGAAACACCATTCAGAGAGCGGCGGAGGCTTTAGCCGCCGAAAAGCGATAGACATTCCATGCCTTTATTCTCCGGAAATAGAAAAGCCAAAAGGGAACTTGAAGCGCGGAGTAGATTTCGATGGGAATATGAAAACCTAAGGCAACTGCTGGCGCTCAACAGCAGACTTCTGGAAACCCTGGCGGAAATTCAATCGTACATCGGCAGTACCCCCCCCAAAGACGCCTATTCCTATTATCAAATCTCAACCCTGATTAACGGTATCGCCCTAATGGTGGAGAGCTTAAATAATCTTTCCGGGAATAAATTCCCCGAACTCTATGAAATATTCAACGGCATCGCCGGAAAGTTGCAAAGAATTCTTATCAGCAACAGAGGAAGCAAAAAATCAGACCTACTGCTCCCTCTTGACAAAGTGAATCGCAGCATGACCGATATGGCCGGAGGAAAGGCCGCCTACCTGAGCGAATTGAGAAAAATATTTCCTGAAAATATACCTGAAGGTTTTGTGATCACGACATCGGCCTATTATGACCTTCTGAATGACAATAATTTGACCGGGCAGATGAGAGCGCTGATTTCAGGGATGGACATAAGCAATCAGGCAATGGTCGAAGCGGCCAGTTATCAGATTAAACGATATGTGGAAAATTGTCTAATTCCGAAATCAATCAGTGACGAAATTGAAAGGTACATGGAGAGATCCGGAGCGGCAAATGATAGCCGCTGGGCGGTGCGTTCCAGCGCGGTCGGAGAAGACGGGACATTTTCTTTCGCCGGGCAATTTGACAGCGTCCTGAATGTACCTGTTAACCGGCTCGCTCGCGCCTATTTGAAAGTTGTATCCAGTCGTTTCAAGCCCAATGCTTTGATTTACAGGCTCTCCCATAATATCAAGGAATCGGAATGTCCTATGGCCGTGCTGTTTATAAAAATGATTGACGCTAAATCATCCGGAGTTATATATACCCAGCAGCCGGGACCGAATAAAATGGAAAACATGTTCATTTCAGCCGTGCACGGGCTGGCCGGCGATTTGCTTTCGGGAAAAGTGGCCGCCGACTCCTTTCTTGTCAATCGCCGCGAGCCCAACGTGATTAATCAAATATTGGGCAAAAAGGAGTCCATGCTCGTACCGGGGAAGGAAGAAGGAGTGGAACAAAGGGCCATTTTCGGCCAAGAGCAGGATCTGCCGTCAATATCTCTCCTGCAAGTCAAAGAACTGGCTCAAATGGCTTTTAAAATTGAAAAATATTTCGGAATGGCATTTGATATAGAATGGGCAATCGATAATAGTGCAAGGTGCTGGATTCTGCAGGCGCGCCCGCTTCGAACGTTCGATGAACAGCAATCGGAACTGGAGGAATCAAGCAAATGCCGGCTTTTGGCCGAGGGAGGCGTAACTATTTTTCCGGGTCGCGCTCAGGGACGCCTACATTATTGCCCCGGCCCGGAGGAGTTGGCAAAAGTCAAAGGCGGCGAGATTCTCCTTATTAAAAAGGCCGCACCGGAAATTGTGTCCGTTTTTCAACGCATCACCGGGTTGATCACGGAATTTGGCCACCCGACATCGCATGCGGCCGCCATGGCGCGTGAATTCGGAATTCCGGCCATATTCAATTTGGCGGGGGCGGAAGAGACACTTCACGACGCGGCGGAAATCGGCCTCGACGCCTCGCATAAAAAAATCTATGCCGGATTGCCGTGGCCCGATATGCCAAAAAGGGAAATCAGCAAATCATCAGCCGCCGGACGCGATCCGACGGAAATGGAGAATTTATTATTCCGACTTAATCTCATCGACCCGGAGGCATCTAATTTTACTCCCAAAGGGTGCGTATCGATGCATGATATCATTCGCTTCGTGCATGAAAGAGCGGTGGTGACTCTTTTTGCCGTAGGGGATAATCAGGTGACTGAATTGCGCGATAGTTTCAAAACGCTCAAGACGGCCATCCCTCTTAACCTCACTTTATTTCACATCGGTAATGTTCTCGACCAGATTCACGCCAAGGAAAAGAGCGTCCGTCCGGAAAATGTCAAGTCCGAACCGTTTCAGGCATTATGGCGGGGTATTTCGGATCCCCAGATCAAATGGACCGGGCGTTCCAATATCAGCCTGGCCGGCCTGGCCTCGGTCGTGACCACGTCGGTCGTCACCGAGGGCGGGTCGGGTCGTCGCATCGGGGAAAGAAATTATCTCATAGTAAGTCCGGATTACATAAATATGAACGCCCGGCTCGCTTATCATTATTCAATGGTGGACGCCATGGTGTGCAAGCGCACCCTGAATAATTATATCAACTTCCGATTTCGCGGCGGAGGCGCCGGAAGGACCAGGCGCGGTTTTCGGGCGCGATTTATAGCCGCCATCCTGTCTTATGAAGGCTTTTCCGTTGATCGCAGGGAGGATTTGATTACCGCCTGGTACAAAGGGTACGATAGGAATTCCAGCAATAAGCGATTGGAAATCCTCGGCCGATTGATGGGATGCGCCCGGCAACTGGATATGTTGCTTGATAGCCGGGAAAAAACCGAATATTATGTGGCGCAATTTATGAACGGAAATTACAAGGTATTCGAATAGCGGGGATTCGCAAATGAGTGATGGAGACGAATTTGATCTAGCGGAGCGATGGGAGTATAAAGCCAAAAGGGCGCTTCTGGAACGTCCCAGTTTCAGCATTCGGTCGAGAATACTTCTGGGGTTTTTGCTGTTTTTCATATTGAACGCGGTGGCGGGGCTGACGGCTATAATCACCTTGAGGCAACTTGAAAATAAGACCCGGTTTTTGGCGATCGCCGACAGATATACCAATGAAATTCAGCAAGCCAGACGATTTGAAAAAAATTATTTCCTGTATCATACGGAATTGCAGTTTGCCTTTGATCATGTGGCGACCGCGGAGAGCCTTATGCAGACATCGACGCAGGAGCTGGAGTCGGTCCTGGGACTGAAAAAAATGGAGACCTTGAAAGAACACCTGTCCCGATATGAAGAATTAATGCATCGCTTGACATATCTCGATACGGCGAAAACGGGCGACATCAACTCGGAAAAAGCGACTATTGAAAATGAACTTCGTCAGCACGGTTCTCAAATGATATCGTTTGCCATGCAGTTGTCGGAATCGGAGTCCAAATCCGTACGCACCATGTTCAAATGGGCGATATTGTTTCCCTCGCTTTTTTTGATTGTGCTGTTGATACTGGCGGTTTATATGGCGAATTTTATATTTCTTCAGATAAATCGCCCCCTGAGCCGCTTAATGGAGTTGACGGAGCGCATTGCCCAGGGCGATTTGACACCCATCGCCCCGCGACGCAAATATCGGGATGAAATTTCTAACGTCAATTTGGCTCTGAACCATATGATGTACGAACTGAAACGTCGTCAGGAACAAATGATGCAATCGCACAAGTTGCGGGCCATTGGCACGCTGACGGCGGGAATCGCCCATGAATTGAATAATCCCCTCAATAACATTATGCTCACCGCCTCCGCATTAGAGGAGGATTATCATGACCTGAGTGATGAGCAGAGAATCGAAATGGTCCATGATTTATTGAAAGAATCGGAGCGATCCGAGCAGATCGTGAGAAATCTCTTGAATTTCGCGCGGGAAAGTGAAATCAAAACCGAGCACCTTGATATCGCCAATCTCCTGAATGAAACCCTGAAACTTGCGCAGAATCAGGTTAAATTAAAAGGAGCAAAAGTGGAGGTAACGATGCCGGATAATTTGCCGATGGTCTATGGCGATCGTTCGCAATTGATTCAGGTCTTTTTGAATATCATTCTCAACGCCGTGGATGCCGTCAGCAAAGGGGGAAAACTGGTCATTTCGGCATCCCGATCAACAATGCCTGAATTTGTGACCATTTGTTTCAAAGATGACGGCTGCGGAATTCCGTCCCATATTCTATCATCGATTTTTGATCCTTTTTTTACGACCAAGGCCACCGGCAAGGGAACCGGATTGGGCCTCTCCGTTTCCCAGGGAATAATAAAAAAACACGGCGGCGATATAAATGTTGAAAGCGAAATTGGAAAAGGAACCACGGTCTCCATTCAGATTCCGGTCACCAAAATCCCGGCCGAGCTAAATAAATAACCGCAATTTTCGGGAATTTAAAAACTCAATAAAAGGCATAAAGGGCAACGAAAGATATTAGAATATAATATCCGGGGCGCAAAATAAAAAAGCCCGTCGTGAGACGGGCTTTATTTATTGAATCTTCAACTTTAAATAAACAGCGGTGCCAGCACCAGAGTTATGGTTGAAAGAAGTTTAATCAAAACATGTAAAGACGGACCGGCGGTATCTTTGAAGGGATCACCAACCGTATCACCGACTACCGCGGCGGCATGGGTGGGATTCTTGGCCTTGGTACCGTCGGCCAGAGTAATATATTTCCCGCCGTGCGCCCCGGTTTCGATGTACTTCTTGGCGTTATCCCACGCCCCACCGCCATTATTGAGAAATAGCGCCATCAGGATTCCGGTGATGGTTCCGACCATAAGCAAACCGGCCACCGCTTCAGCCGAGATAAGTCTGTCGGTCGGAGTTATAAAAATCTTGAAAATCAATCCAACCGCTATCGGAGTCAACACCACCAGGAGTCCCGGAGCCACCATCTTGCGCAATGCCGATTTGGTTACGATATCAACGCATGATCCGTAATCCGGTTTGAAATCGGGCGGAAATTGAATAATATCATTGACTCGTTTTAATTTGGAATACTGCCGGCGAACTTCTTCGATAATGGCCTGGGCCGCCTTTCCGACCGCCCGAATCGCCATCGATGAAAATAGAAACACCAGCGCCGCTCCGAACAACCCGCCGACAAAAACGACTGGATTTGCCAGGTTGACTGATTCCATCGGCTTGCCGGCATACTGCGCCACTTCATCCATATATGCCTGGAACAATAAAAATGCCGCCAGCGCCGCCGAACCGACCGCGTATCCCTTGGTTAACGCTTTGGTCGTGTTCCCAACCGAATCGAGTCGGTCCGTTTTCTTGCGTACCTCTTCCGGCTGTTGCGACATCTCAACAATACCGCCGGCATTGTCGGTAATCGGCCCGAAAGTATCCATCGCCAGAATGTACGCCGCTGTTGCGAGCATGCCCATGGTGGCTACGGCCGTCCCAAACAGGCCGCCGTTCATTCCCGATTCCACCGGAAAAGCGGTCTTCCCGACATAGTACGAACCGAGCAGGGCCGCACCGACCGTAAGGGCCGGCATCCAGGTGCATTCAAGTCCGACGCCGACACCGGCGATAATGTTGGTTGCAGGGCCGGTTTTGGACGCTTCGGCGATAGATTTGACCGGGCGATATCGGTATTCGGTATAGTATTGAGTGATATATACAAAAGCCACCGAGGTCAATACTCCGATAATACCGCAGATAAAGAAATGCCACCAGGCATCGGGAGCATTGGGGGAGTTGAGAAGCCAGCGAGTGGCGATACCAAAAGCAATCATCGCCAGCACCACGGCAATATAATAACCGCGGTTCAGGGCCTGCATCGGATCCATCTTTTCTTCTTTATCCATCCGCACCATCACAATACCGATGATCGAAGCGATAATTCCGAAGGCACGTGCCATCAGAGGAAACATCATCACCCCAATGACGCCGGCCGAAAAAGCAAAATTCATCTTATCCGCCATAGCTGCCAGCGAGGCTCCCAAAATCATCGCCCCGATATTTTCAGCCGCGGTCGACTCGAACAAATCAGCGCCACGGCCGGCGCAGTCGCCGACATTATCGCCGACCAAATCGGCGATCACGGCCGGATTGCGCGGGTCATCTTCCGGAATCCCGGCTTCGACTTTGCCCACCAAATCAGCGCCGACATCGGCTGCTTTGGTGTAGATTCCGCCGCCCAGCTGGGCAAACAGGGCTACAAACGACGCCCCAAAGCCGTAGCCGACAATCAGCAGAGGGATTCGAGTGGGGTCCACATTGGAGAAAGCGCTGACCGCGGCATATAACCCGCCGACTCCCAGAAGGGACATCGCCACCACCAGAAGCCCTGATACCGCACCGCCGCGCAGGGCAATCCGCAGAGCATCATTTAATGACGATAACGCCGCGTGGGCGGTCCGAATGTTGCTCCGAATCGAGACCCACATCCCGACATATCCGGCAAATACCGAGCAGAGCGCTCCCAATACAAATGATAACGTTATCCAGAGAGCCAACTCCAGCGAACTGCCCACCGGATCAAATTCGCGATGACTGCGGATAAAGCCGTAGCCGACAAAAAGGACGATGGCAAATAAGAAGGCCAGAATGATAATGGTTCTATTCTGGCGTCGCAGGAATGCCTCCGCCCCTTCTTTGATGGCATTTGAAATGGCCTGCATCGCCTCGCTGCCGGTTCCTCTTTTCAAAACCCAGCGGGCCAGCATCCAGGCGGCCAGAAGACCAAAAACACTAATCACCAAAATAATCGTTAGAAGCATACTCTCGCTCATGAACCCTTCCTTTCACTCAATCCCATTAATTTGAGGTTCTCTCTTTGCGGCCCTAAGACCTACGGTTTTATCAAATTAACAATATGAATATAAGTAAATCATTCTTTCAAGTTTCATTTGTCTATGCTCTCTGCATTAATGGCGACTCTTTTAAAAATTCTCTTTTCAGAAATCCCGCCGTAAAAAAATTTGACTAATTTAACCACCGTTCCGGAACTAGTCAACTGAAATCTTTTTTAAAGTCAACAGAGACTTCATAAATAATTATGAGTAAATAGATTTACAGGCATATTCCGGTTTTGATTATAAAAGATGTAAGATATTATTCCGTAGATAATTCTGGTGACGTTACTGTCAGCGTTTAAATGCCGCATAGGAATGATTCGGCGATGTTTTTTTTACCTGCTTCCATTCTTTTGATCGACCATAACCGCAAAATTTTTTGGGACGGATAAAAATGATGAACTTCAATAATTCAATTGACGGCATTTCGATTGAAATGAAACAAGGGTGAGCCCTAAGGCTCACCCTTGTGTGCATCAACCGGAAGCGCAAGTTGAAGGGCTCTCTCCCCCTGAAAGAAAACCGCTAACTTCCGCTTCTAGTTTGCTACCTTCTGCATCTTGCAGACTTTTAATGTATCTCCGGTCAGAGGAAGTCCCTTCACGGCGACATTTTCACCCGGGGCAAAATCGGCCAGGGTCAATTCGGTTCCATCGGCCGCGAGCAGCTGACTTCCTTTGCAGACCAATCCAATCCAGGCGGTGCCTTCCCATGTTACAATCTTAGCGTCGACATCGACACTCGCCAGAGGCGCGGTAAACTGGGTGCATACCTGTTGCGGATCCAGGCAATTGGCTATTTTAATCTTGACCGCGAGAAGAGTTGCTTCATCGACAACATTAGCCTTGATTTCAACGACATCTCCGATCGCCAGATCGGCAAAGGTCAGAGTGGTATCCTTGGCGGAGGACATGAATTGGTATATCATTTTTCCAGTACTGCCGCTGCCGGGCGTATCGCCATTAATATGATTGTCATAACCGATCTGATGGGTGATCGTGCCCCATATGGCGGTATTCTCGTCAATGGTAATCACTTCAGAGCGATTGGCAACCGTAAAAGTCTGGGCATCATAATCAATGGAAATTATGGTGTCGCGGAAGGACAGGTCATAATTAAAACATTCGCCGGTATAGTTCTGAATTTTGTAGGCCAGAATATATTGATTCTGCTGTTTGACACCATTAATTTTCAATGAATCGCCGTTGTGAATATCAGTGAACGGGATCGGGGTTTCGCCGGTATTATTCAGACGGACGATTTCACAATTATGAGCGGCCACGACGGTATCGTTCATACCCATGAAAACCAGCATCAGGCGATTTTGATCCATGGTTCGGACGCGGGCTTCAAATTGCACCGAGTCGCCCGGCGCGGATACCATGGAGGGGATCGCCCAGCCGGTGTTGTCGGAGAGGCTACTGGTCGGCCCAACCGAATTATCTCGTGAGCAACCGCCGATCATGGCCACAAGGGTCGCCAGCGCCAGTAGTCCGAAAATAGTCCAAAAACGCTTCATTTTAACCTCCAATAATGTTTTTAAATGATTATGGTTATTTTAATTCTTTCCATTCTAAACATACAGAGACAGGCAGCTGATTTTTCGTTCAGAAATGCCGGTAAAAAAATTCGGGATTAAGATAAATTCACGGGGGCGACTGAATATGGATTAATAAAACGAACCGCCAGGGACACATGTGTCCCAATAGGGACAAAAAGGCCCACGAGGGAAGTATCGTGGGCCCATTGCATTTAACTTAGGATTCGGATTCACGTATGGCGCGGCTGTTAAAAGAGCTTATTTGGGCTCCGAACCACCTTTATATAAATAATTGACCAAATATCCTACATCCAGAATATTTAAATTCTGACTATCGTTGACATCGGCGGACTCAAATATTGCCGGTTCCGGTCCGCCCCGGTAGATAAATTCAATCAGATAAGTAACGTCCAGGATATTGATAGTACTATCGGCGTTAATATCCCCTCGAATGAACGGCGGCGCGATTGTTGTCAAGGCCCGCATGATATTGATTGTACCGAACCCCAGTAATCCCGCATATTCGGGATTTAGGGAATCGATATTATCAGCGGAATAGAGGATAAGACTATCTATCCCACCCCAAGTCAGAGTCGGCTTGACAGCGTAAAGCAGGCCGGCCATACCCGAAACAAAAGCCGTAGAGAAACTGGTACCGTCCCACCAGGCATAACTTGAATCAAGATAGGGGGCGTATATTTTTGTTCCCGGGGCGCAAATGTCAACTTTGTCTCCATAATTGGAGAAATCCGCCTTAAGGTTGACCGAATCCACGGCGGCCACAGCCAGACAATATTCTCGAGAGGCCGGAAAAGGAAAGATGAGGTTGCTATCCGTGGAATCGTTGCCGGCGGCGGCCATGACTATTACATTATTATCGCGCGCGTACCTTATGGCATCGTCCAAATCATCGTGGATGCCGATCATACCCAAACTAAGATTTATGACGCGACAACTGTCACTAACGGCCTGCAATACGGCCGCCGCAATATTATATCCGTCGCCCAACCCCGCCGTATCAAGAACGCGATAAATATAAAGATCAGACGCCGGGGCAACCAGATTAATAATGCCGGCGACAAAAGTCCCGTGGCCGGAGGCACTTCCCCCCGGCTCATCGAAAGCGACGGAGTCATTATCGATATAGTCCCAGCGAGAGATTATCGTCCCCGGCATGGAGGTAAATAGGGGATGCAAGAAATTAGCGCCGCAGTCAATAACGGCAATTCCAATATCGTCACCTTCAGAAATGGCATGAACGGCGTTTAGATCCAGAGATGTTGCCGCGGCCTGCAGTTCGAGCGATCCGACATATTGGACGTCAAGAAAAGGTTCACTTCTCTGAAACGGTTCGGGTGCTGAAAGGATATAATTGGGACAGCAATAAACTACTTCCGGGCGGGCATCGATGACAGCCGCCAGGCTTTCGGCATCATGCCCCTCCGTAATAAGAAGCAAATAGCAATTTAGCTGCGGTTGATGGCTTTTGGTCTGCGTACCATATTCGGCATTTATTATTTCAATGCTGAAGCCGGGCTCCATTTTGCATACCAGTTCATCCGGTTTGTAGCCATAAGGTCTCTTTTGACCTAAGAGGGGCGGCGATAATAAAATCAATATTATGAGGATAGTGGGGACAAATAAAACATATTTTGACTTCAACATAGAATCATCCTCCAAAATCGCCGGCACCCGATACCGCAAAGGCCGCCCAATGATAAGCCGAAGGATATCTTTCGCGGACCGTTTTTGAGGCATAATGGGTTGCATTAAGGATTGTATCACCGTAAAAATATCTATCATAAAACGCTCGCATCCAGAGCGCGGTTGTTTCGTCGGAAACCGGCCAACGGCTGGCGATTATATTTTTGGCGCCCATTTCCATCAAAGAACGGACCAAGCCGGATGATTCTTCGCCCGGCAGGGTCACTTCTTCGCCGGAGCGGCAGGCGGCCAGGGTCACCAGATTAACCGCACAATTCCTCAAACGAAAATCAGCTGCAAAAAATGGGCCATCTTCAAGCGATAGAAAAGAATAAAAGGGATTTTCAGCGCATAAAGCAGCATGCCCCGAATAATGCCAAAGTCCCGCTTCGCCGGTTGCGGGCCAGTCATTTCTGCGACAGGGGGTATGAACTACGGCCCGTTTTCCGGCCTTTTCAAGAAGAAATTCAATTTCTTGATTTGCAGCCGGCAAATCATGGTTCCGACCTTGAAAAATTGATACGCTGTCCGATGAAATGCGCCGGCTTTCGGACGCAAGGAAGTGCCTTATACTGGGAGCGTATATAAAATGATGCCATTCAAATAAAGGAACGTCACCAATCATAAGAGCCGCCCAAGGTAAATTGGCCAATTCGCCGGAAGGGATAATAAGTACCTTTTCCATGTCCGCCGGGATATCGAGCGGCCGCCAGAGCATTTCGCCCAACTCCCGCCATATTCCGCGTTCGGCGTCAATTTGATTATGGCCGGATAGATATTGGGAAAGGATCTCACCTTCCAGAATAAACTGCCAACGTTGCATCATACCGGCAAGATATTGGCGCCCTTCCCGATAACGTCGCAACGCGGTTTTACCTTTGTTATGAACAAAGGCATTGATTTCGTTCCCCTGCAGGTGAAATTGGATTATGGGAACGCGATATGAAAGATCAGTAATTTGATCCCTTAATTTTGCTTCGGAAAGCTGAGGAACTTCCGGCATTTTTTCCAATTTCAGCAATTCCTCACGAAATTGCCGCTGCAGTTCCAGGAGCGCCTTACCCCCTGTCAAGGCAGAGAGGTTTCTCTCACCGGAGCGGCTGCCGATTTGACCCGATAGAGCTGTAATTTCG
>CALMKK010000218.1 GCA_937867135.1 uncultured candidate division Zixibacteria bacterium | reverse complement strand
TGGAGGTGGGGGGAATCGAACCCCCGTCCGAAAAAGGCGCCAGACTGTCCTCTACGTGCGTAGCCGCTCTTTTATTCTCGCCGTCATACCTGCCGAGCGACAGGCCAGCATGACGGCCAGCCCCTGCGTTTTAAATCCGACTTAAGGGCGTCGCCGGATCGAGCCTTCCTGCACGACGCTCACATTCAGCCCGGAAAGGCGGCAAACTGAAGGAACGGGCGTCTAGGAGTTATACTCTACTAGGCAGCCATGGCGTAATTGTATTCGCCAGTTATTGCGTTTACCGGATGTTTAACGAGAAATCCGGAGTCCCTCGGCACGCCAACAATCCCTCACCAATCCCGTCGAAACCATTTCACCCCCATAAGGTTGTAACAGCCCGAACAAGACGGCCCGCCGAATTTGCGATATGCAAGCCCGCCCCAAGGGGTGGGGTCCCACGATTCTACATTCGGCGGTGATTGTCAGTTCTGTTTCAATATATATAATCGGCAATTAATGTCAAATGTTTCAAAATTACGAGCCCCGTTTTTTCTTTCTGCAATCCGGCGGTAAATCGCATATGAATCACCAGATTCTATTTAATAAGCAGCATCTTTTTAGTCTGAACGATATCACCGGCTTTTAATCGATAAAAATAGACACCGCTCGAAACCGGTTGATCGGCATCATCCCGGCCGTTCCATTCAATACGATAAGATCCGGCCGATTTCGTATCATTCACCAGAGTCCGGACCTTTCTGCCAAGCAAATTGAAGACTTCGACGGAGATGCGACCGGGGACTGGAACGGTGTAATTTATAGTCGTGACAGGGTTGAAAGGATTGGGGCGATTCTGTGAGAGCGCAAATTCGCCCGGCAATGAACCATTCTGCTGTACGGAATCAGGCTTATACATAATATTGGGCGTGGAGAGAGGTATAACGCCTGCCGCAATTAGCTGTTGCGTATGAATAAGGGAGAGATTATACCAGATAGTTGCGTCATTGACATCGCCGTCGATATACCGGCCCGCCAAATAGGTGATGGCCTGGCTTGCTGTCGCCCCATCGACACTTACTATAGTATTTTGACTCAGGCGAGCTGAAGCCACATTGAGTAAGCAGGCCAGAAGATGTTTCCGAATCCGCGCCGCCGTGCTGTCATTATCGGAATCGAACCAAAAGCCGGCAATATCATTGAAAGTAAGCGCCCTCACCGGATTATCCGCGTAAGTTGCATTATCGATTCTCATAGCGTACTGATCAGTCCGCCTGTAGAAATGATCGAAAATGGAAGCACCGTAATTATCTATATCATCAATGGTTACGCCGACATCGGCCGTGGAATCATCCCTGAGGGCTCCAATCTGCCTTCTCCACCACCAGTAGTCGGTCACATTCCCCGTAGTAATATCCCGCAATTTATAATCGATCTGAATGCCGGTATCCGCTATTGTGACCAGCGTTGAGGGAGAACCAATCGGTCCAAATCCGAGAGGCATATTTAAGTCAACGATGTAACTGCCCGGCGGCAGGCTGTCCATGGAATAAAAACCGTTAGTGTCGGTGGTCGCGCGCATGACCAATCCATCATAGAGATCCAGAAGGTCGATACCAACGCCTCGCAGGCCGCTGGAATCGGCCCGGACCGTACCATGAATCGATCCGCGCGGATCGGAGATTGCCACGAAATTTGCCTTCACGGTTTTATCGCTGTTCATTAGGACGGTTGTCGATGATGCGGCCGGATTGGCAACATCGCCGGTCCAATCGGCAAATGCGTAGCCGGTTGCGGCGGTGGCAGTGATATTCACGCGCGTGCTGTCAGGATAATAGTAACTGCCGGCCGGCGGATCGGTGGTCCCGCCCATTTCCGGAACGCTGGCAATTCCCAAATTATATTCGACAGCGGCCGGAATTGTGTCGGGGGCAACCATCACCTTGGCAAAAAAGATATCAAACGGTCCCGTCCCGCAACGCCATATAACCGGAACATAAGAAGAGGTCGGGGGCACGGAAAAACAGGTATTCGGATCCCGGTTGTAAAGGTTCGCGGAATTTGTTGACACCATGACAGGTTCGGTCCAAGTTCGAGACTGCTGAGACCATTTTTTATAATAGATGATCGAGGTGGCATTGTCACTGCTTGATTTCTTGCAATAAAATAGATACAGGTCATTGCCCCGGACGGTGGAAATCGGGTACCAGGCATTATTAATGGTCGTAGCGGAACTGTCGATAATCTCATGATTCCAACTACCGGTTCCGCCGGCATAGTTTTTCCAGATATGATGAAGCGAATTGCCCAGCCCGAAAATTATATGAAACGTGGTGTCGTTGATGACATTGTGCGTAAACACTCTAGTACTACCCATATTGACACCATATATCGAGTGATCCGGTCTGGCCTCGAAAGATCTCCCGTTCCAGAGATAGTATTCAAAACCGCGGGGGTCATTGAGATACAACACGATTAACGCCGGATTACCTCCGGCATACGGCATCGAGCCGATTCGTACCGAACTGCTGTTTGTAGCATAAGCGATTCCGTGGGTCCAATTGGCGCCATCATTATCGGAGTAGTCATAGAGAACATTCTCATCCGGGTTGGCGTAACTGACACGCGTAAAGAGCCAGATGCGGCCGGTTATTTGAACCATGACGTTGGAACGATGGCGGCTGGTGGTTCCGGCAATCGGCACGAGGGCGTCACCATCGGCGTTGCTGTGAATCGGGGCATTGAATTTTCGAAACTCGATGCTGTTTTGACGGCCCGGCCAGGTAGTGTAGAGATCCCCATTCCGCCCGAAAACCGAACAATGCATATCCAGATAACCGGCCGGATCGATTTGAATGGGATTTGTATTCCACGTGGAGCCGCCATCGCCGGTGTATGAGATATTGCCCTGTGTACTACTGCCATTGGAATAACAGGCCCAGAACTTATTTGGGTCGGTTTCAAGCATATATGCTTTCCAACGGGGAATCCCCAGAGTGGGAGCGTCGGATGCAGTCGATACGGCAATCCGAATTGGCACCGACAGGGTGTCGGCAAAGATTCTATTTCCAACGGTCTGCAAACTCAGAATCAATGTTGCCGTGGAAAGAAATTTGAAAAAATAGGACTTTTTCATGATTTCTCCTTTCTTTTATTCGGCGGCACTTTTAAGGGTCGTCAAACAATCTGAACATGTCGGCACATTTAGCTGAGTTGCATTCGACCTCATGGCAAGACGTTTTGGCGGTTCTTCTCCAAAAGGTAACCCAATAACCCCTGGGAACTTAACTCATATAGGCCCACTTCTATCTTATATAATACGATGAGATCATTGTCTAAATTGGGATGTAATTGAGGTTTTATACGCCCCGAACGGAAGTTTCCGGGGTGCGCATATGTGCGGGAGGGGTGGGAAGAGACGCAGTATCAAGCCAAGATGGAGCCGTTGGGGGCGGGGCGCTCTGGAACGGCGAGAATGACTTCACCCGATTCTTGTACAAACCCGGTTATTAAAATCTCGGAGACAAATCCGCCGACCCGTTTCGGTTTGAAATTCGAGACACAAATCACCTGACGACCCTTAAGATTCTCTTTGGTATAAAGTTTGGTCAATTGTGCGCTTGATTGCTTGATTCCAATTTCACCCAAATCCACCCAAATTTTATAGGCCGGCTTGCGGGTTTCGTGGAAATCCTCGATTTTTATAATAGTCCCGACCCTGATTTCAACCCGCGCGAAATCATCCCACTCAATGAGATTAGTATGTTCCATACCGTTATAATACGAAAAAGGACTATTTCCCGTTTCCTAAATCTTAGCTTTGTACAAAATCCAGGCGGCTCGCTCAAAGCCTACTGAATCAGCAGAAGGACGGTTTATTGAAACCATTTGCCACTATCCCGGCAAATCTATATATTTGCCGATACTGAATTTGTATAAAGAGTTAAGACCCCCGGAGAGTCTCGACTCATGTTGATTTTAAGGAAAGCTATTTTACTGACACCGGGCCAAAACTGTCAGGAGATTTTATATGCGTGCATTAATCACCGGTATCACGGGCCAAGACGGTTCTTATCTGGCCGACTTCTTGCTTGATAAAGGATACGAAGTTTATGGAATGGTCCGCCGCGCCTCGACCGAGACCTTCGGGCGGATTGAGCATATCCGGGATCGGATAAATCTGGTTCAGGCCGATTTGCTGGATCAACTGTCAATAATCAATTTGGTTGAAGATGTAAAGCCCGACGAGATATATAATCTGGCGGCGCAATCGTTCGTGCCGACATCGTGGAATCAGCCGGTCTTAACCGGGGAATTCGATGCCCTCGGGGTAACCAAGATTCTGGAAGCGATTCGCTTTTTGAATAAGAAGATAAAATTTTATCAGGCGTCATCGTCGGAGATGTTCGGCAAAGTGCGGCAAATTCCGCAAACCGAAGAAACCCCGTTCTATCCCCGCTCACCGTACGGGGTAGCCAAGGCTTATGGGCATTTTATCACTATCAATTATCGGGAGAGTTACGGCATTCATGCCAGTTCCGGCATTTTGTTCAATCATGAATCACCCCGCCGCGGTCTGGAATTTGTGACCCGCAAGATCACCGACGGTGCGGCTCGTATTAAGCTTGGTCTGGCCGATAAATTGCATCTGGGAAATCTCGATGCGGAACGGGATTGGGGTTTCGCCGGGGATTATGTCAAGGCAATGTGGTTGATGGTTCAAAAGGAAAAACCGGATACCTATGTTGTCGCCAGCGGTCAGGCCCATTCGGTGCGGAATTTTGTGCAAGAGGCCTTTGGGCATCTTAATCTGGATTATCTCGAATATGTCGTGACCGATCCCAAGTTGATGCGCCCGGCCGAGGTGGACCATCTTCTGGGAAACGCCTCCAAGGCGAAAAGGGAACTGGGTTGGGAGCCGAAAGTCGATTTCAAGAAACTGGTGCAAATGATGGTCGACGCCGATATGGAAAGACTCCGTGCAGAAAAGAAATAGGGCCCTGGTTACCGGCGCGGCCGGATTTGCCGGTTCTTTTCTGTGTGAGAGGTTGATTTCGGCCGGTTTCGATATTTATGGCATATTGGGGCCCGGCGAGACCGCTGAAAATATCGAGCGCTTTTTGCCGTCAATCAAGATTGAGCGGCTGGATATCACCCATCAGCAATTGGTGCATCATTATATGGCCGAAGTCAAACCTGATTACATTTTTCATCTGGCGGCGATGGCCTCGGTGGGGCAGTCAATCCAAAAAGAAAGAATGACGTATAATATAAACTTCTTCGGCAGCCTGAATATTCTGGAGGGAGCGCTGGCGGAGGGAAAATATTTGAAAAAAATGGTTTTAGTCGGGTCGGCCGACAGTTACGGGACATTCAAACCGGTTGGGAAGAAATTGAAAGAGAATCAGCCGTTCAATCCGGTTTCACCGTACGGCATCTCCAAAGCCGCGGTAGAGTATCTGGCGCAATATTATTTCCGGCAACACCGTCTGCCGGTGGTAATCGCCCGAAGTTTCAATCATACGGGGCCGCGCCAGAGCGATAATTTTGCGGTTCCGTCGTTTTGCCGGCAAATCGCCCGCATTGAGCGAGGATTGGAGAAACCGGTGATAAGGGTCGGAAACCTAAGCGTGAAAAGAGATTTATCCGATGTGCGTGACATTGCGGACGGCTATTACCGTCTGGCCCTCAAAGGCAAAGCTGGCGAGGCATATCATTTTTCATCGGGTCGGGCGGTTCCGATTCGTTCCGTTCTGGACGGCCTGTTGAAAATATCCTCGAAAAAAATAAAAGTAGCGATTGATAAAAATCGTTTCCGAAAATCCGATATTCCTATATTGACGGGGGATTGCAGTAAGGCGATACGGCAATTGGGCTGGCGCCGGAAATACCCACTGGAAGATACGTTGAGAGATACGCTCGATTACTGGAGAGAGAAAATCAATCAGGAAATTTCATAAAAGGTGATAAAATGATAAACGATCTGTTGAAGAAATTTGACAAGAAAACCGCCAAAGTCGGCATTATGGGGCTGGGGTATGTCGGCCTGCCGCTGGCGGTTGAATTTGCCGAGGCCGGGTTTCGAGTTACCGGTTTCGAAATTTCGGACAAGAAAATCAAACTGATTAACGCCGGCAAATCCGATATCGATGATATCCCGGATGAACGGGTGGCGCCGCTGGTTAAGGCCGGTTTGTTGGTCGCCACCGGGGAGCCGAAACTAATAAAAACGATGGATACCGTCTCTATCTGCGTGCCGACCCCTCTCTCCAAGACCAAGGACCCCGATGTCAGCTTTATTCTGGCGGCGATGGATTGGGTAAAGCCGAATCTTCACAAAGGGCTTTTGGTGGTTTTGGAATCGACCACCTACCCGGGGACCACCGATGATTTGATTCTTCCGATTCTGGAGCAGTCGGGACTAAAGGTCGGCAAGGATATCTTTTTGGCCTTTTCACCGGAGCGGGTCGATCCGGGGAACGCTCGGTTCAATACCAAAAACACGCCACGGGTGGTCGGCGGTATTACTCCCAATTGCACCAAGGCGGCTCAGAAATATTACCAGCAGATTCTGGAGGATGTCTATCCGCTGTCGTCGACCAAGGCGGCCGAAATGGTTAAACTTCTGGAGAATACTTTTCGGCTGGTGAATATAGGCCTGGTAAACGAAGTGGCTCTGATGTGCGATCGCTTAAAACTCAACGTCTGGGAAATTATTGACGCGGCCTCGACCAAGCCGTTCGGATTTATGCCGTTTTATCCGGGACCGGGTCTCGGCGGCCATTGTATCCCGATCGATCCGCACTATTTATCGTGGAAGTTGAAGAGCCTGAACTACTACGCCCGATTCATCGAACTCGCCGGTGATATCAATTCCCATATGCCGGAATATGTAATCGATCGCGTACGCCGCATGCTCAACGAGCACGGACGATCTATCAAAGGAAATACGGTTCTGGTCCTTGGAATTGCCTATAAGAAAGATATCAAAGATGTCCGGGAGTCTCCGGCGCTCGATATCATCCATCTTTTGGAAACGGAGGGCGCCAAGGTTATTTATAATGATCCGCATGTCCCCCAAATACGATGGAAAGATGGTACTTTGAAATCGACCAAATTAACGACAGATCTTCTAAAAAAGGTCGATTTGGCGGTGATTCTCACCGATCACAACGCCTATGATTATCAGTGGATTGTAGATAACACCAAACTTATTTTCGACACCCGGAACGCGGCCAAAAAGGTTCAAAAAGGCCGCAAAAAAATCACGGTTCTCTAAAATTTGGAAGGGAATCGGGCCGACGCCTGATTCCCTTCTAAATATTCTCCCGATCCATTCCCTATACCATTAAAAGGCCCGATCCCATACGGTAAATTTCAGCTTTGATTTTGCCGATAATCAAATATCAGCTAAGAGATTATATGCAGGACAAAGAATATATTCCAAACGATGCCGATCCGGTCATAAAAGAGGTTTCGCGGCTTCTGGTTGACCTGACTAAAATTGTCAAGATAGTCTCCATGTATCCGGAAGGAAATCCCCTTCCAACCAAATTGAAGGAGACTTTCTCCGAACGTTTCACCGACCTTATTAAAGAGAAGGGTCAACTTCAATTTGTCGTAAACCAGGGAGAAATCAGGTTTCGCGAGCAGGTGGTTTATAAGAACGATCTGATCGAGGAATCGCTGGCGCTGATGCTTCATAATTCCGGAATCACGGAAATCGCCTTCGGCCCGGATTATGATTTCCAATCATCCAATCTTTTTTTCAAGACAGTCAAGGCTTTTGTCAACAAAGAACCGGGGGCGGGAGACCTGATCAATCTATTCTGGCAGTCAAATATCCCCGGTTTTGACTACAGCACGGTCGAGGATATGATACTTCGCGAATATGACGGCGGTATCATGGTTCAAGAGGAAATGGAGAGCGAGGATTCATTTATCCGGCGCAAGGCGGGCGGTTTAAACGATTCCAATAAGATTGTCTATTCCAGTATCTTTCTCGATGATGAAACATCAAGCCCGATTGAAGAGGGCCAAAATTCCGGCGGCGGATATGCGGTAAAACCGGGTCAGGACATTCCCGGGGCTGTTTTGGTCCGCGATCAACGGCCGGTTTTTTTCGATGAGATTTCGGAAAAGGTAATGGGTCTGAACCCGATGACTCAGCCGGCCAAAGCGTCGCTTCCCGATACTACTTTAATATTGAACGAAGCTTTTGCGATGGATCAAATCGACCTGGAGAAAGTGGAAATGATGCTTCGCCAGGATGCCGAATTTGATATGACTAAAGAAACGGTGGCGCTTTTGCGCGAAATGCTGTATCAGGAAAATGAAATTCCCGAGTTCATTGAGACTTTGACCGCGGCCGAAAAAACGCAAACGGAATTTGTCCGGTTGGGATTTCTCGAAGCGGCGGGCGCCATACTGGAAATAATGAAGGAATTGGTCTCTTCCCCGGAAATTCGGCCGGGCTGGAAAGAACGGCTCAATAGCGCCCTGGCTTTAAGCGGCGGCAAAGAGAAGCTCGATATTCTGGGAGGGGCTCTGAATCGAAATCCCCAAATCGGCGCGCCGGACATAAATAAATATCTCGATCATTTCGGATGGGAAGCCCTTTCGGGCGTGACCGGCCTATTGGGGGACCTGGAGCATCAGCATCATCGGGAAGCACTCTGCGCCTATATGGAACGGACCGGCGGGGAGCATATCGATATTATTGCCCGCGGCATATATGACCGTCGCTGGTTTGTGGTTCGCAATACGGTTTCGATTCTAACCGGAATCGGCGGCGAGAAGGCTTACGCATATCTGGAAAAAGCGATCAATCACGAAGATTCCCGGGTTCGATTACAAGTGGTCAAAGGATTGCAGCAGAATAAAGACGGCAAGAAAGCGGCTCTCCTAAGCAAACTGGTCTGGGATCGGGATGTGGTCGTCAGCCAGACGGCCTTCGAGACAATCATGATGCAAGGCGGCGGGGAAAAATTGGAGACGGCCGCATCCATAATAAATGATGATCATTTTCCGCAATTGGAACCGTCCCTGCAGGAACAAATGCTGATTTTATATTCGCAATTGGGAGGAGAACAGGCGGTCGGTTTTCTGTTGGAGCTAATTGACGGGTGGAAGGTGGTTAAAAGCGCCGATCGCGAGGCTTATCGGGAAATGGCCTTTCGGGCGCTGGGGAACAATAAATCGGAAAAGGCGGAAAAAGCGCTCTTGAAATTCAATCGGGCCTGGAATAAAAATATCCGCCGGATGGCGGCCGAGGCTATCGCGGCGCGCCGTCGCTTTATTTATGGAGGCGATTGATGCAGACCGCCAAACTGGAAAAAGACCAACTGGAAATCGCCGGACCGAACGAGCAGCAATTTATCAACGCCCTGTTCGTGCTATTCAAAACGGCCCAATATGTTGATGTCAATAATGCCTCGTATCTGACCCAGGCTTCGAAATTTTATGTGTGTTTTCGCCGCCTGGCCGACGAGCACGGAAAAATTTCAATAAAATCGATCGACGGCCGAATATTTGTCGGTGACAAGCTGGTCAAATTCGATAGCGACGGGCTGGTGCGGGCGCGAAGCGTAATGGATCAGTGGCATGAATTGGGCGTGGGCGGCGCGGTTCTCGATGACTCCCTCGATAACCGTCAACTCGACAAGTTCGTGCATCTTCTGGCTACGGTAAAGATACAAACCCGCGACGCCCAGACTATCGCCCAACGCCTGACCGAACTCGGTATCGAGGGGATTACACTGCTGGCGATCGAGGACCGGACCCCGCGGCCGATACTCACCGATGAAAAACGAACGGTCATGCGCCGGGCCGCCCGCGCCACATTTTTTCGGGCGATATCGGTGGCCGAAGATGTGATGGTCCGGGCCGCCAGCGACCGGGATATTGATCTGGGACGAGCCAAACGGGTGGTTCATTCCCTTATCGATCAAATCGCCGACGATGAATCATCGTTAATCGAATTGACCTCTATCCGCGACTTCGATGAGTACACCTTTGCCCACTGCACCAATGTCTGCGTTTATTCGCTGACTATCGGCTCCCGCCTCGGGATGGATAAACAACGCCTGTCGCAACTGGGATTCTCCGCCCTGTTTCATGATATCGGGAAGGTCAAATTGCCGGAGGATTTAATCAGGAAACCGGATGCCTATGATGAGAACGACTGGATCCAAATGCAGAAACATCCGCAATTGGGGGCCAAGACCATTCTCCGCAATTTGCGTTTTGAACCGCACGTGGCCCGCGCCGCGATCGGGGCTTTCGAGCATCATATAAACGAAGATTTCACCGGTTACCCGGCCTTGAAATATCGCAAACCGACCAATCTTTTTTCAAAAATTATATCAATTGCCGATACCTTCGATGCCCTTACCTCCGGACGCGTCTATATCAAAAAGGCTATTCCGCCGGATGAAGTTCTGCGGAAAATGATGTATCAAATGACGGTTAAATTCGACGCCTTTCTCCTCAAACTATTCGTGAATGTAGTCGGGGTCTTTCCCGCCGGAACGATGATACTTTTGTCCACCGAAGAACTGGCGGTGGTCTCGAAAAATAATCCGGCCGACTTATCTCATCCGACGGTCCGGCTGGTGGGCAACCGCGACGGGATTCTTCCTTCGTATCCGGAAATCGATCTGGCGGCTCCTGAAAATGCCGGGCGGAAAGTGGTCCGGATTATCGATCCGCAAAAGTACCATATCGATGTCAAGAGCATTATTCTGAGCGATAAATAATCGCTTAAAAGTGGAGACAGAGTCTCGCTCCCAGGGCGGTATTCTCCATCGGCTCCAGATTAAAAGAAAAGGTGCGGTCGTACTTGGGAAAATTGGCGAGATGGGCATCGACATAGGCATCGAACATTGATATAAAAATAACGGTCCCCAAATACCAGGTATTGAGGTTGCGGTCATCTCTGGCCGCCTGATATTCTTCAAACAGCCGATCCCGGGTCGCCGAACCGAGAGGCTCGGCCTGAAAGGCCGCTTTTTTATCGCGTGTAATTTTCGCATGATGCACCAATTGCGATAGAAAATAGGCCTCGCCCCCGATAACGATGGCGGCTTTGATATATTTCTTATTGCCGATCTGTCCCCAGCCGGGAACGAGCATCGATTTGAACAAGGCGGCGGTCGGGTTCTGGCTTTTGATTGAATCAAACGGGCGGGTGGCATAATAATCGCGATCGGTCGCAAGGCCGCCCGGGGCGGCGGTTTCTTTCTTATTTATGGTTTCGGTACTGTCGGGCGTCTGACAAAATGCGGCCGTTGCCGGCAAGAGTAGAAAAACGAAGATAAAAAAGAGAATGGGACGGCGCACGGGATTAACCCTCGGCTTTATAAAAGACCTTAATCTTTTTCTCAAAAATATCGACCGTCATTTCATTGGCGCCATGTTCAATGATTTCGCCGTCGATATAGACCTTTTGGCCCGCCATCGGGGTGATGGAAATCTTATTACCGCGGAACATTCGGATTTCGTCGGAATAGATATATTTTTTTCTGTAAATCGAGCGCACATAATTGGAGAAAATGGCCGATCCCTTGCCCATGTCAAAAATAATTTCCCCTTTGCCGTCATCAAAGAGAGAAGCAGGTGTCAGCGGCAGAGAGGCCGAGTACGGCAGAAGATTGATATTCAGCATCAGGGGCGAAATTTCAAAGCGAAAGGCATCCATCTTGACGGCCAAGGCGGCCGGCTTGACCCGCGCCGCGGCCTGAGCCGCCAACCTCGACCAACTGATGGAAAATCGGGGCATCCCTCTCCCCTGCATATTTTCGGCCAATTCCGGTATCAGCCCGATCCCCAGTGACCCCAGAAAGAATTTTCCGGAAACCAATCCGTGGTCGATCAGTTTGTACTTATGAGACAAAATATGCGCAAGGGCGCTCGGCGGGTCGGGCTCGCCGTA
>CALMKK010000217.1 GCA_937867135.1 uncultured candidate division Zixibacteria bacterium | reverse complement strand
CGGTTTCCTTCAGTATTTTTAAATCACTATTGTCATATTCCGCTGCAAATATTATCACTTCTCCAAATTTCGGGGCGGCATCAATTTTCGCCGATAATTCGTTATATAAAGTAAGGGCATTATGATTGTTCAGCTCCCGTCTTAAAAACTGGTTCTGTTCCGTCATTTTTTCAATAGCCGTCGGAAGATCGCGAAAATGGCAGGTGAATTCTTCCGCAAGACGAGTTATCACTTGATGCTTTTCATTATAATCGTCAAAGGCCAAATGACCGGACAAAAATATTACCCGCAGATGCCCCCGGAGTTTTTCCCGACCGATAATTTTAATTAAACCGACTTCCCCCGTATTCCGGCAATGAGTTCCGCCGCAGGCGGTATAATCGAAATCCCCGATTCTCACAATCCGAAATTTCCCGTCTCTTTCCGGAATTTTTCGAATCGGTAATTTCTTCAGCTCCTCCCTGTCATAATAGGCAATATTAATCGGCAAATTATCCAGGACTATGTCATTCGCCATGGTCTCCGCCCTCGCGATGGCGGCGTCATCGAGATAATTGACGGACAATTCAATGGTCGACTCCACTTCTCCCAATCGCGAACTAACCGTCTCCCCCCCGGCGGTATCTAAAAAAGCCCGCGATAAGATATGCTGACCAGTATGCTTACTGCGGTTATCCTGTCGTCTCCGTTCATCAATGACCCCCTTTACGGTGGCTCCGATCGGGGCGGTCCAATCACTCACGATATGAACAATTTCATCCGTTTCGATTTCAAAAGCTGCCGTGACAAGATGTCCGTCAAGAAGACCTTTATCATATAATTGCCCCCCGGTCTCAGGATAGAAAACAGTTTTATCCAAAATTATTTCTATTCCACTCTCGCCTGTTTTTACACCGATAATGGTAGCATTGAATTCATAGAGATAGGCATCGTTGAGATAAAGTCTTTCCGTCATTTTCATTTCCTCTGGCGGAATATCGCAAAACTTGGAAGGATAATCAACAATGTTGATTTTACACTATTATTCGAGATTCAATTGCACTTGCTCCGGCAAGAACCGCCCGGGATTGGTTTCTTTAAAATGCCGGCCAAAGAGAATCAAATACCATAATTTCTGGCCGGTGCGAGCCAGCGCCGATATCTGAAAAAGAGATAATTCCAGAATAATTCCGACCATTCCGCCAAAGATGCTGACAGCACCCAGGGAGAGCGATTCGACCAGGCCCCAAATAATCAAAAAAGGCATATAAGTAAGCAGAAATATCCCCACCATTTTAATCATATTCGGCCGATAATAGTTCGCTCCCAATTTGATTAATTCTGTAAGCGGCATTCCCGGGTGGACCGTCGAAGCCGCTCGGATGGAATCGGAGAAAATCGAGGCCGCCAGAAGAACCGCGAAAATTATGCCTGCCTTGAACAGCATAAAAATAATGGCGGCGGCTCCCATCAGGCTTTGGCCCGCCACCCCGATCATATTGACAAAGAATAATGATGCCGGCAATAAAATTATATAAATGACGGTCATAAATAAGGTAATTTTCAGATGGACAATGAAGTTCGCGCCGCATTCGGCAAAAAATTCGCGCCACTTATTCGTGCCGACTTCGCCGGAAACCATCAAATAATACAAGCCGCCATTCAGAAATTGCATAATGCCGACAAAAATGAAGGCGCCGACCAGAATGTAAAGCAGATAGACAATCGGCAATTCACTCTGATTTACGAATAATTCAACCAGGACGCCGATATTCCATTCCGTAATTAGCGGCGAGGAGTGCAATGACGGCGCCAGGCGGCTATTGCTTTCCAGAAAAATCGGAACAATCAATAAAAATGATATAAGCAGTTTCAATAGAAACAAATATGACCAGAGCAATTTGTATTTCAAGAGCTTTCGAAAATGCCTCAGGACCTCCCGCATCTACATTCCCCCCAAAAAACTCATGAGAGACTCGACCAGAAAGGTCAGGCCCGAAGAGAGTCGCATCCCCGGCCGGCTGTCGCCATTAAAAAGAAGAGAGTTATTCATCAGGTCCGCATCAACGGGCAATTTATTATTGGGATCGACTATTACGACCCTGGCTGGATACGGGAGCCTTTTAACAATCCGTTCCGATGCGAAATCCGATGCCCAGTGATAGTCAAGTTCGCCGCCGTCATACAGAATAATTCTATATGGAACGGAGTATTTCAGAGCGCCGGTTTTGTTCAAAACAAAGGAGATTTCGTAAGTTGCCGAATCCATTTTTCGGTTCTCCAGTTGCGACACCGCATAGTCAATCTTGTCGCCGCTGTTGAAAAGCGGTTTGATCATTTCGGCATAGTCATCACCGGCGATTTCCGCAACGGTTTGCATGAAATCATCATAATCGGGATGTTTAAATAAATATTTGTCATAATATCGTCGCCAAAAAATCTGTGCGGCCCCCTCGCCGATAATATTTTCAAATGTCTCCACGGCCAGCGCCCCCCGGCTGTAAATCGTGCCAAAATAATCGAGATCATTGGTGAACGAATAGGCCGGAGCATCGACTTTCAGGCCTTCACCCGACATCGTCATTCCGAGCCGAAGATAATCCCGATCCGAAAATGTAAAATTCCAAAATCGCCATAGCGGCATCGGTTCTTCCTGACGATATTTGAGGACTTTCTCCGCGAAAAAATCGGCCAGTGATTCATCCATCCACGGGTTACGGCATTGGTCCGAACCAATCATACCGTAGAACCATTGGTGAACGGTTTCGTGGGTTGCCGTTAAGCGCCCTAAATCCGTCGTCATAGCCGCTCCGCGCGGAGAAGAAAGCGAGACCATGGCCGGCATCTCTAATCCCCCGACAAAGGCAAAATCGACAAAGGCATAACTAAGATATTTATACTGATACGGCCCGACATGGTCGGACATGTAGTCAATCGTCTTGCGGCACCACTCTTTCAAAGATGGCAGGACGGCGCGTTCATAGCCCCGGTAATAATAGCGAATGGTGGTGGAGCCGATGGAGGCGGTATCGACAAGATATTCCGGAGATAATATCAAGGCGAAATCGTGCGCCGGACCGAATATATAATGATAGGTGGTCATTCCCATCTGTTGGATCGAATCCGAAGCAGGCACGGGGGCAACGCTTATCAAGTTTGACGGAGCCCGAAATGTGACATCATATTGATAGTATTCGCCGACCAGTTCCGTAAAACCGCCATAAAACGGATTGTACCAGCTGCCGTCGCTATTAATAATAGCCGGTGACGGAAACCAGCCATCAAGGAGGTAATTTCCGCGCAAATGCGATAATCTATCGCCTGGTTCCGGTATCATTGTTCGGAAATATATTTGAACCCTTCTATTATTAAATTTGTCTGTTCCCGCGTCTGCCAGCAATCCCCTGGTATACTCGATCTTGAGGTCGGCGGTTCGATTAATTCCATCGATAAGAAGCGAGTCTACGGTAATTCCAAAGAATCGTTTCTTTTGGCGGAAATATTCGGCAATACTCTTGCTTTCCCGCAAATAGGGAGTGGTATCGGATGAATAAACATTAGGAAATAATTGGAATTCCAGCGTGCCCAGCGGCGGATTGGACGGCAAGCGATATTCTACAGCTCCGTAAATTTCTTGCCTGGCAGTATCAAGAGTCGCAACAATCTTGAGTGTATCAAACGCTCCGGCGAACGAGCATAGAATAAAAAGCTCGGCCAATAGAGCAAAAGCGGTCTTACGCAATGTCATTCGCCAGTGAGCCGATCCCCTCAATGCGAACCTCGATCCTGTCTCCGACCTGCATCGGTGCAATTCCGGCAGGCGTACCGGTCGAAATTAAATCGCCGGGGTAAAGTGTCATGACTTTCGAAATGAAACTAATTAAAAAAGGTACGGGAAATATCATCATTGATGTCCGGGACGATTGTTTTAATTCTCCGTTCAGATACGATTCCACCAGAAGGTCGCCGTATTTTATTTTGTCAACCAGCCACGGTCCGGCCGGGCAGAAGGTGTCGAAGCCTTTAGCGCGAGTCCATTGCACGTCCTTTTTCTGCAAATCGCGGGCGGTGACATCGTTGACGCAGGTAAAGCCAAAAATAAAATCCTCCGCTTCCACTTCGGCAACTTGACTGCATTCCCGGCCGATTATAACTCCCAATTCAGCCTCATAATCGACCCGCTGAGCCATTTCGGGGTATACTATTTTTTCGCCCGGGCCAATCAGGGCCGAAGGGGGTTTGAGAAATAGCACCGGTTCATCCGGTTCTTTGGTTGCCGATTGTGATTCCTTGACATGCTCGCGATAATTCAAACCGACGCAGACAATTTTGCTGGGTTGAACCGGCGCCAAAAGTTTTATTTGTGACGGCTGATGGTGAGTATCGGTCATTTCATATCCCAGCGCCGGATTGCCGGTTATTTCAGTAATATGTCCCTCTCCCAATATTCCCCAACGAACCCCGTCGGCCGTATCGAATCTAACAAATCTTTCCATTATTTCCTCATTAGTTCCGTCAAATGAAAATACAACGATTGCGCGTTCCCGGGCAGGCTGTATCCCCCCTCAAAAAGCGAAAGAATTCTGCCGTCGCAAAATTGATTGGCCACATTCACCAACTGCCTCGTCATTTCTCCAAAAATTTCCCCATCCAAATCCATTCCTCCTAAAGGGTCATCGCGGTGCGCATCAAATCCGGCGGTTATTATTATAAGCTCCGGAGCGTATTTTTCCAATGCCGGAATTATTTTTTCCGCAAAAGCCCTCAGATATATTTCGCCCCCGGTTCCCTGCGGTAAAGGGATATTCAGGGTAAATCCTTCACCCTTTCCCGTTCCGCGTTCGGAGGTAGCGCCGGAACCGGGATAAAACGGATAGCGGTGCAGGGAAATAAAATAAATATCCGACCTGTCATAAAAAGAATGCTGGGTGCCGTTGCCATGGTGCACATCCCAATCGACTATTGCGACTCTGGCCAGTTTGTGATTTGTAACAGCCGCTTCAGCGGCTACGGCGGTATTATTGATGAGGCAGAAACCCATTCCATGATTGTACTCGGCATGATGACCGGGGGGGCGTCCGGCCAAAAAAATCCTTTTAAATTTTCCGCCTATAATGTCATTCACGGCCGCGACCGCCGTTTCGGCTGTCTCCCAAGCGGCAGCAAAACTTCCCGTGGTGACATAGGTGTCGCCGTCAAGATACCCTCCCCCGTTTTCGGCGGTTTTTTTTAAAATGGATATATATTTCTCATCGTGAATTTTTCCGATAATCGTTCCCGCCTCAACTTCTAAGGGTATATATGAAATCAGGCTGGATGCGATATCGGAATTCATTACATGATTGAGAGCAAAGACAAGGCGATGGGCGGTTTCGGGATGCCCCGCAGGAGCCTGATGTATCTCATCTTGAACCAGTGCAATTAAGCCGATCTTCATTTCGCATGTCTCATTCGCCGCTTCCACATAAGATAATATAATCTACAATTTCTTCTTTTTCCAGTTCCCTTTCCTGAACCAGAAGAATAGTATGCCGGCTTTGAAAAAGGAGGTAATTGTCAGGGTCCACCAGACACCGTTTATTCCGATATCAAGAACAAAACATAGAAAATAGGCCAAGGGCAGGCGGGCGATCGAAAAGGGAATCGAGACAATCATGGGAGGAATGGTATTTCCGGCCCCGGAGAATGATCCCTCCAATACTATTTCGACACCCATAAAAACCTGTGACAACCCGAGAATAATTAGATAATCACGGGCGATCTTATGAACGGCCGGGTCGGAAGTGAAAGCCCCGGTTATCACTCCTGGAATTGTGAGAAATATCAAAGACACCAAACCGGTTTCAATAGCAATCAGTTTTACGGTCGCCCAGGCGCATTTGGCGGCGCGATCCGGCTTCTCGGCCCCGAGATTCTGCCCCACCAGGGTCGAGGCCGCCACCGAAAAACCGAACGATATCAGAAACGAAAGCGATTCCATCCGGTTGCCAATACCCATCGCCGCTCCGGCCGAAGAACCATAACGGTGGACAATTTGGATAATAAACCAATAGACGCAGGTAAATATAATGTTCTGAATCGATATAGGAATGCCAATCTTGAATATTCTGAACATCGTTTTAAAATCCGGTCTGACGCGATACCATCCAGCCAATGAAAATTCCAGCTTTTTTTTCAAAATCAATCCGACAAAAATCAGAAAGCCGATCGAAACCGAAATGACAGTGGCTATCGCCGCACCCGGAACACCCATCCGGGGAAAGGGCCCGATACCGAATATCAGGAGGGGGTCAAGAATTATATTCAGCAGAGTGGCACTTATATAGGAATACATCGGGGAACGAGTATCGCCCGAGGCGCGGAAAATTGCCCCTAAAGCGTCATTTATATAAAAAAATCCGACGCCGATAAAGAATATTCTCAGATAGGGGGTTCCGATCTGCATCACCTGCGGCCCCGCCTTCAGGAATTGCATAATATATGGGGAAGCCAAAATGCCGAGACTGGAAAAGAAGACAGCGGCCCCGATTGCCATTAGTATCCCCTGCTTCGAAACATAGGCGGCCTTCTCTTTGTCTCCCGCTCCGATTGCCCGGGAAACAAGGGCGGTAATGCCTATAACAATGATAGAAATTGTGGCATAAACTGTCCATGTGACAACCATCGATGAGGTTACGGCATCCTGTTCCGGGGTGCCCAGATAGCCCACCCAGAAATAATTGGCGAGTGAAAGGGCAAATTCCAGAAACATCGCCGCCAGAATTGGCCAGGCCAGTCGCAAAATGGTCGGATAAATCGGTCCATCCGTTATATTTTCAACTTTTGCCATAGACGATTTTTTATGGGGAATTTACGAAATGACGGCCCACGGGATATGTTTTATTCCGAATGTTCAGCCGGTCTGGTTTTGTTCAACGAGGTATTTTCCAAAGCCTCCACAAACTTCCCGAAATTGTCACGAACAATTTCAAAACCTATAAAATGCGATTGTCCGTGTCCGGCCAGAGCCGCCAGATAGAAAGTAAGGGCAACGCCCGGATTGATAAACGGTCCAAATTCGGCGCCATTCAACTCCTTTGTGCCCTCAATTACAAGACCGTCTTCAAAAACGCCGCACTTAACGCCCATATGTCCCAAATTCTCGGCGACTTTGGCCAGAGCCCCGGAATGAATTAAGTCATATTCCCGAATGCCTCGAATCAGGCTGGTCTCCGGGCTTAGGGCCGCCAGTAGCGCCATTAAGGGAACATATTCGATCAATCCGGCCACGGTTTCGCCGGCGGCCCGTCGGGCCTTAAAATCACGTGATTTCAGATGTAAATCGGCCACTTTGACGCCATCCTCGGTTCTTTTTGCCTGTTCGGTTATTTCCACCCCGACCGATTTGAGATAATTCATCCAGCGGATCAATTCGGGATTAAGCGGGACGGCCGTAAAATTGTGACTGCCTCTTTTTAAGGCCGCCAGGGTCAGCAGATGATTCATCATAAACTGGCAACGGGGAATTGCCATAGATACTCCGTGCAGACGGGTCGAAGGATGAAGCATCAATTCTCGTCGATAACCCGGCCGTTCCCGCCGGAATCTCCTTCGAGGGTCTTCCGGATCATCCATAATTTCCCTTTTCGATTCGCGCTCGGTGACTTTTCCGCCCAATTGAATTATGAGGTTTTCCAGCCCGCTGTTGGTCAGATATTCTTCCCTAATGGCGACAGAGCGGCCGGAACTGATGCCCAGCATCAGAAGCATATCCTTTAAATGGGGAAAAGGAGAAGATATTTTTTGCTCGATCGGCTCCAATTGAGACGGTGCGATGGAGATAATTCTTTCCTTGAGATCGTGTTTCAATCCTATGCCATAGGAAACCATTGATCTTAGGATAGTATC
>CALMKK010000216.1 GCA_937867135.1 uncultured candidate division Zixibacteria bacterium | reverse complement strand
CCGAAAGCGGCATTGGCGACGATAATATCGAGGCGGCCCCATTTATCTTTGATTTCCGCAAACATGGCGTCGAGGGCCTCTTCCCGGCCGACATCAGCCCGAATAGAAATAGCCTCGCCGCCGAGAGCTTTAATTTCGTTTACGACATTTTGGGCGTCGGTCATGCTCCGGCGGTAATTCACCGCTATTTTGACACCCTCGCGCGCCAGACGAATCGCGATAGCGCGGCCGAAGCCGCGGGCGGCGCCGGTTATCAATGCGTTTTTCCCTTTCAATTCAGGATACATCAATTCCCCTCAAATTATAAAGAACTTTCATTATTTTTCCTGTAATCCGGCCGGGTTCAAAAATGGATAAACTTAATCTTTAATATTAAATAGTTCCTCGGATTATGGCAAGAGCGAAATTTAAATATTTCCCCGGCGAAAAAAAGAAACCCCGCCCTCGGATAGCCTTTCCGAGTTAACTTTAAGAGTTAATGGATGATAGGCGGGGTATTGGGGTTTTTATCAACTCTGTTGCGGGGCTTTTATTTTACAGGTGGAGATGCCGAGGAGCGTGTATAAACCGCACCAGCCGACCAAGCCGGTAAGAAGCGGGATTATGCCGATAATTCCCCACCAGCTTTTGAAGATAAAGCCCAATGCAAGAATAACGATGCCCAGAATGATTCTAATTAACTTATCTGCCGATCCTACGTTTTGTTTCATAATACCTTCTTTTTCTTTTACCCCGGGATTTAATTTCCGTTCCCGGACCATTGAATTTGCCAATTAAAAAACACCGGAAAAGAGCCAAGGTTCCATCGCCGGAGCGGGGCAAAAATTTAATAATTTAAAGGGATATAAAAATTGGATATATTTAATCAAAGTATCAAGAGCCCTTAAAAGGTAAGGAGGAATCAAGGATGTTCAAGGAGTTCAAAGAATTCGCCATGAAGGGGAATGTTGTCGATATGGCGGTCGGTATCATTATCGGCGCGGCCTTCGGCAAAATCATTACCTCGGTGGTGAGCGATATCATAATGCCGCCGATCGGGCTTCTGCTGGGGAAAGTCGATTTTTCCAGCCTGTTTGTCAACCTTTCGGCGGAGAGTTTCCCCACCCTGGCGGCGGCCAAGGCGGCCGGCGCGGCTACCATCAATTATGGTCTGTTCATCAATACCGTTATTGATTTTATCATCGTGGCCTTTGCGCT
>CALMKK010000215.1 GCA_937867135.1 uncultured candidate division Zixibacteria bacterium | reverse complement strand
AATCAGACTCAACGCCCGAACCAGAGAAGGTGTCGGCAAAGAAATTTCCCGCAAAACTCGACGAACCGGATTTATTCCCGGCATACTCTACGGACCGGAAGTGAAACCGCTTTCTGTTGCGATTAACAACAGCGAACTGGCGACCATGATTCGCCATCAGGGGCGTCTCAATATGCTCATCGATCTCGATGTGGCCGATGAGACGAAGGCCCGCAAAGTTATCATCCGCGAACTGCAGCGCGACCCGGTTACGGGCGACTTCAAGCATATCGATTTTTACCAGGTTTCGATGAAGAAAAAACTGCATATGTCCGCCCCGGTCTATCTGACTGGGTTGGCGGTCGGAGTCAAAAGCTCCGGCGGCATTATGGAACATGTGACCCGCGAAATCGAAATCGCCTGCCTGCCCGATGACATTCCGGAACGGATCGAGCTGGATGTCACCGCGCTGGAAGTGGGGGATTCGGTGCATGTCCGCGATCTGAGAATCGAAAAAGTCGATATCCTGACCGACAAGGACCAGACTATCGCCACGGTGGTGCCGCCGACCATTATTAAGGCCGAGGCCACGGCGGCGGCGACTCCGGTGGAAGGTGAAGTGCCGGCGGAAGGCGAAGCTCCGGCGGAAGGTGAAGCGGCCAAAGGTGCGGCCGGTGCCGATGCCGCTAAGGCGGGCGCCGATGCCGGTAAGGCGGCCGGTGCCGGTAAGGCGGCCGGTGCCGAAGCAGGGAAGAAGCCCGAAGCTGGCGCCAAGGGTGCCAAACCGGGCGGCAAGCCGGGCGGCAAACCGGAAAAGAAATAGAATCTGCGAGTTGTGCCCGCGGCGGAGATATAATCGGCCGCATAGCATGATGAATATAGAAACCGCTCCATTTTTGGAGCGGTTTTTTTTTGTGCCGGGCGCGGTACGGAAACGGCCGGACCCAGATTGACCCGTACATTCGTAGCGGCACGGCGTGCCGCGCCTTGTATATGCTCCCGTAGGTCGGAACCCCCGAGTCCGGCGTGCAACATGTTGTGGCGCAAGGGGCGGATGAAGCGAAGGCAATTTTGAATTCGGCATAAGGAGATGAGGGGGAAGGGGATAGGGGAATAATGGGTTTGTATTGTAGAAATTTTTCGTCTTTTCGGGTGATATGCTTTCCGCAACAGGTTGATAAATAAAGAGTTGCATGAGGGAATGGGGGCGAAAAAAAGGGTGATTCTGCAATTTTGACGAGGGGCTGAAAAGATGGGGGAAGCCGGTGTCGGTAAAGAAGTTAGGCGGGAGAACGGGAACCGGCCAAAAATGACAAGAGTTGGGGAAAAGAGGGGTCCGCTCCCGGCAGGTGTCCCTATGGGCTGATTTTCGGACGGGACTTGATTGACAATAGATAGCAGGCATAATTATAGAGCTCTTCATACATAAGGGACCGGTCCCCCAGTTACTACCAAATTGGTAGCGAAAATGCGCCGGGCATGATATTACCAATGTCCCCGCGAGGGGGGATTACCATTTTTCTTAATATTTTCCAAGTTGCACTGACAGAATCTGACAGTGGTGCAAGATATATTGCTTTGAAAGGAATTTGATGGAATCAAAATAATTGGATAAAGGAATATATTTTATCTTGTATGCCGGAAAGATTGCACTATATTAATTGCATCAGCCGGGTTTGGAGATATCATTTGAGCGATTCGATAAATCAAAACGACTATGCAGAAACTATGATATGGCAGAACCACAAGACTTCGTCTGGGGTTCTGCCCTACTGCAACTATCCTGGCTCAGGAGCAAGGATTGATGGAATACACTTGTTTTGGGGGGGATTGCCCCTATATTAAATTTGTAGTCAACAGATAAAATCAAAGACAGTGAGGGATTCATGGCACGGCGATTTCTTTTTGTTTTAGTTGTCTTTCTTGCTCCAATTTTGGCATTTTCTGCCACAATTCATGTTCCGGCGGATCAGCCGACGATCCAAACGGGGATAGACGTGGCGGTGAATGGGGATACGGTACTTATTGCACCGGGCAATTATGTTGGGGACATTAACTTCCTTGGAAAAGCCATTCAAGTCATTGGATTGGACGGAATGGAGTCGACCTTTCTATCAGGTGCTGTTCTCTTTAATTCATCTGAAGATACAACCAGCGTATTGGCTGGGCTATCGATAAGAAATTCCAGCGGTATACGTTGTGATGGGGGATCACCAATAATTCGCTTTTGTGACATAAGTAATTGTGCCTCTGACGGAGACGGGGGGGGGATATTGTGCTGGAATGGATCGCGAGCAAAAATTCGATATAATCAAATTCACGATAATATTGCCTGCAACTCATGTAGTGGCGGTGGAATCGGAATAGATGCCTCGAGCGGAGAAGTTGAAATTTCTTTTAATTTGATTTATTCTAATACTTCCGGACACGGATGCGGCATTGCTGTCTTTAATGGTAGTTCGGGAGCCAGAATTTTTCGAAATATAATATATAAAAATACGGGAATTGAATATTATGGCGGCGGTATCTATTGTAATGGACAAGATATTGAAATAATTAA
>CALMKK010000214.1 GCA_937867135.1 uncultured candidate division Zixibacteria bacterium | reverse complement strand
CACCCACCTCTCTCCCTCCAATTTGCTCTGGCCGTAGACGGTCAGCGGATGGGGCGTATCGGTTTCGACATAAGAGGTTTCTTTGGTCCCGTCGAAAACATAATCAGTGGAATAGTAAATCATACGGGCCCCGAAAGCGGCGCAGGCCCGCGCCAGATTCTCCGTCCCCCTGGCGTTCACCGCCATGGCCGTTTCCCGATTGGCCTCGCAGCCGTCCACATCGGTATAAGCGGCGGTGTGAATAACAATATCAGGTTTTATTTGTTTGACAAATACCGCCACCCGGTCGCCGTCGCAAATATCCAGCTCCTTGATATCGATACCTGTAATCTCATGATGGCCGGAAAGTACCGAAATTAAATCCCGCCCCAATTGCCCAAGGCTACCGGTGATGAGTAAATTTCTCTTCACCATCGACCTCTCGTATGACATCATAAAGATATCTTTTATAATCGTTGTCGGCCATCGTATCCAGAAGCGCTTGCATCTGCCTGCGATTGATAAATCGCATCCGATAGGCGATTTCTTCGATACAGGCGATCTTCAACCCCTGCCTTTTCTCAATCGTGGCGATAAAATTGCCGGCGTCAAGCATGCTTTCGTGCGTCCCGGTATCAAGCCAGGCGATTCCCCTCCCCAATTTCTCCACCCGCAGTTCCCCATTACTCAAATAAACCTTATTGACATCAGTAATTTCCAATTCGCCGCGCCCCGAGGGTTTCAGATTCCTGGAAATTTCGACCACGCGATTATCATAAAGATAAAGCCCCGTCACCGCAAAATTAGATTTCGGCTGTTTCGGCTTTTCCTCAATGGAAACCGCTACGCCGTTCTCGTCAAATTCAACCACCCCATATCTTTGCGGATCACGGACATAATATCCGAACACCAGCGCCCCGCCGCGAAAATCGCGGGCATGCCGGAGAAAATCATAAACCCCGTAAAAAATATTATCCCCTAAAATCAGAACGACATTATCCTGCCCGATAAAATCTGCGCCGATTATAAATGCCTGGGCGATCCCGGCCGGCTTATCCTGAATTTTATAGGAAATGTTTAGGCCAAGATGACGGCCATCGCCGAATAATGCCTCAAACTGAGGCGTATCTTTGGGCGTCGAAATTATCAAAATATCGGTGATACCGAAAAGCATCAAAGTCGAAAGCGGATAATATATCATCGGCTTATCATACAACGGCAAAAGCTGTTTGCAGGCTATTTGGGTCACCGGATAAAGACGGCTTCCGCTTCCCCCCGCCAGAATGATTCCCTTCTTGACATCGTTTTTCATTGCTAATATTTCCTATCGATTCGAATACATCTTTTCATAGTACTTCAAGTATTGCCCGCTGACACAATTCTCCAGCCAGACCTCGTTTTCAAGATACCATGTCACCGTCCGGCGGATACCTTGTTCGAAACTATATTGCGGTTTCCAACCCAGCTCATTTTCTATAAATGACGCATCAATCGCATAGCGGCGATCGTGTCCGGGGCGATCCGTAACATAGGTAATTAATTTTTCTCTCGGCTCTCCCCCCAGTATTTCATCCATCAAGCGGCAAACTAACCGCACCAATTCGATATTTTCGATTTCATTGTGTCCGCCGATATTATACGTCTTGCCCGACTTTCCCCTGTGAAAAACCAGATCAATCGCCCGACAGTGATCTTCGACATAGAGCCAATCGCGGATATTGCGCCCGTCACCGTAAACCGGAAGCGGTAAGCCGGCTTTGGCGTTACGGATCATGAGCGGAATCAATTTCTCCGGAAATTGATATGGCCCGTAATTATTGGAGCAATTGGTCGTAACCGCATCCAGCCCATACGTCTTGTGATACGCCCGGACCAGATGATCGCTTCCGGCCTTGGTCGCCGAATAAGGGGAGTTGGGATTATACGGCGTCGATTCCCCAAAATATCCGCTCTCTCCCAGTGAGCCGAAAACTTCGTCGGTGGAAACATGATGAAACCGGAAATTCCCGCCCCGCGCTATTTTCTGCCGCGCCGCCTCGAGAAGATTGAAAGTCCCGATGACATTGGTCTTCACGAATTCGGCCGGCCCCGCGATAGAGCGATCGACATGCGATTCCGCCGCCAGATGAATCAGTCCGTCAAAATCGTACTTCTCAAAACAGGCCGATACTGCCGCATAATCGCAAATATCAATTTTCTCAAATCGATAATTGGGCGCCTTCTCTATACTTATCAGGTTGGAAAGATTTCCGGCATAGGTCAGGCAATCTATGTTGACAAAAAAGTATCGCGGATATCGGGACACCAGATAAAGCAGAAGATTGGAGCCGATAAATCCAGCCCCTCCCGTTACCGCTATTTTTCTTTCGAATTTCTCAGTTTTGGCCATGATATCTTTACCAATTCCATAAAGAGCTTATCCATTTTTGTCCCCATTAATCCAATATAAAAATCGAACATAATTTATAAAATATAAATTTCCCGCTCTTCTTTATGAGTTTGCGAGAATTACGAAATAATCGGCCCTTTGCTTTGAAGATAATTATTCGCGGAAATCGATTCCCCGCCCGGTTAATTTTCTCCACCCTTCTTCCAGAAATCCCCATCCCAGACCAAAATGAATGGCCGGGAAAATAACCATAAGAAGCGGCATAAAACTCAAACCGTTTCTTAACGCAATTAGAATCGACCCGGCCAGAATCGCCAGAATATATATTCCCGCAATCGCAATCAGGAAATTTAGAAATAATGAGGAGATAATGGACAACAGCGCCAGTATCGGCAACCCTATTGTGAAAAGGGGCGGAATAAGGGTGCCGATACTCAGCGATGATCGATGTTTCTGCGCCAACCGAAACCGCCCGATTCCATATCGTTTCATTTGCGTAAACAGCCCCGGCCAATTCGTCCTGGGATAGTAATAAACTGTCAGACTCTTCGACGTATATGATTCATATCCCGCTTTTCCCACCCGATGATTGAATTCGACATCCTCACAGGCATCGAACCGTTCATCATAATAGCCGACCTTATCGAATATCTCCCTTTTATAACTGGCCCCGGAACTGTCCGGCTTGACATATGCCTCTTTTTCGGTATATATGGTCGAATCCAAACCATGCCCTATCGCCGACTTGCGCGCCAGGGCTACCGCTTTTTGAAAATAATTATTGTCGGGTGGTTCGAGAAATTGCGGACGGCTCAATACCAGAACCTTCTGATTCTCCATCAGAAGCGCCGTATTTTTCAGAAGTTGGTCATTATCGATATAGGTGTGACCGTCGATGAATGTGACAATTTCTCCGCCGGCATTCTTGACGCCGATATTTCGTCCCGCCGATGATCTCCCCACCGGATTGTCGAATATTCTAACCCGGGCATCCCGGGCGGCTATGGTGGCCACAATTTCTTTGGAATTGTCGTCACACTGCCCGACGGCCAGCAGAATTTCTATTTTATCGGCCGGATAATCCTGAGTTAAAATCTGATTTATGGTCGATGCGATATATTTCGCCTCGTTTTTTATCGGAATCACCACCGAAATTTTCGGCCAATTTTCCAAATCGCACCTTATTAATTATTTTTTCGTCGTAATTCCGCCGCTTCGGCGGCTTTCCTTTTCATATGATATAAGTCGGGGATATTTTAGTGAATTTTATGCCGAAAAGATATGAAAACAATCGGCCCCGATGCGGACTTTTCAGGCCATTTGAATAAAAGACCCGGCCCCAAAAGCATATGGGCCGGGTCGATATAACTATCCTTGATATTTAGTTGGTCGGGCAGATCGGCAGAATCGTCCTTCCATATATTTCATTTAATACCTGCGCGATTGCCGCATAGATGGCCGAAAGCCCGCAGATTATTCCTTCATAACCGGCTACTGTAATTATCCCTTTATTTTGAGTGCCGTTTCCAATCGCCAGCAGAAAAAAAAGAATGGTCAGCGTGGCGAAAACAACTTGAAGAGCCCGATTTAATTTAAGAGTCCCGAAAAATAGAAGCAGTGTGAAAAGCCCCCAGATAAACAAATAAGCCGCCATCGCGCCGCTGTCGGGAGCCGCTGTCCAGCCATATTTGGGAATCACCAAAAGCCCGACCAGCGACAGCCAGAAGAGGCCGTATGATGTAAACGCGGTCGTGCCGAAAGTATTCCCTTTCTTCCACTCCATTATTCCGGCCAAAATCTGCGCCAGGCCGCCGTAAAATATCCCCATTCCCAGAATCATACTGTTCATTTCGAAAAAACCGGCATTATGAATGTTCAATAGGACCGTGGTCATTCCGAAACCCAGAAGCCCCAGCGGCGCCGGGTTGGCCGACAAATCCTGAAGGCGCGTCGCCGCCGCGCTCCCCGACGTCTTTACATTATCGCTCATTTTCTGTCCTTTCCAAAACTAATGTTGCCAAAACATGGTCAATTGAATCGATAATATAATTATACCCACCCAAAATGACAAGCGGCAAAAGACCAATAAAAAAAGGCCGGGATTTTCCGCCCCGGCCTCTTAAAATCAGATATGAATCATTGCCCCCAAGGATAACAACACCGCGAAACACAAAACTGCCCGGACGGATTACTGCGGAAATCGACCGTGAATTCCAGGGGATCGTCCCCCGGTTCCTTATAAGGCTCAATAAACCTTATGGTATATATCCCCGGAATGATGTTATGGACCACATAATCCAGATCAAAAAGACACAGGCACTCACATCCGCCGTTATCCAACGAGTCTTTTTCGACTACCGTGATAATATTATTCGATATATGCACATCAGCCGCAAATATCGGACAGCAATTCAATCCGGCATTAATATGTTTTAATAACAGACTTCCGGAGCCGTCAT
>CALMKK010000213.1 GCA_937867135.1 uncultured candidate division Zixibacteria bacterium | reverse complement strand
TATTGACCCCGCCCCGCTGGCAAAGTTCGACTGCAATAGGCCGCCTCGGAGTTTCATTCCCGGCCGATAATGACGATATACCAATGGCCTTTCAGGACGGTTTTCTGCCGCCCGCCATTCCGGGAATTGATGATGATATATCATCCGATGAGACATTTTCGATCCTCGGAGACACGGCAGTTTATGATGAAAAGAGCGCCCTGGATCAATCGCCGGAATTCCTCTGGATGAAATTGCCCGATTATCCGGTCAAGGCGAAAGAAGACAAGATGGCCGGTCGTGTCATGCTTAAAGTTCTGGTTGACCGGAATGGCAAACCGATGCGGGTTTTAATTTCGTCGGAAACGCCTCAGGGATACGGGTTCGGACCGGCGGCGGTGAAATCGGCCCAGGAGGCCCTGTTTGTCCCGGCCCTCAGAAATGGAGATCGCGTGAATTGTTGGGTAATTCTACCGGTCGATTTTGCGCCGAATTGAATGACTGCGGCGGACGTGATTATAATATAGCAGGCTGGACAAAAAAAGGCCGAGTCCGATTGTCATATAAATCGGCGCCAGATATATTTTTGGCAGGGGCGAGTGCCGAAGAGTAAAGCCGAGCGCAATCATTATGATGACGATGAAGTAGCTTCGGATATTTTGAAAGGCGAAAAAACATACCTTCTCTTTCCCCGGCGCCTGCTGATAGATCCGTTCCATGTTTTGGCGGGCCAGTTTCGAAAAGCCGAAACGATGGACTAAATAACCGCCAAGAAGTCCCGAAATTGTGACGGCTAAGATTATTCCAAATCCGGATTTGAGCCAGCCGAGGGATACTATAAAGAGCACCAATCCTACGGCCGACCAGATCAGGCCGGCGGTCAATACCAGTATTTCTCTTTTTGCGGCCGGAGCGTTCATTTCAATTACCCCAACAACCCAATCATTACGCGGTTCCCGGCAACCTGCGGCGCATTCAAATAGCGATTGACAAATCTTCGATTGCCCTTATAATAATTAGTAAGGATTCGATTTGTCCACAAATAAACCAGAAGAGAATCTGTCTCTTAAACGGTAATGCCAGTTTTATCTATTCCCTGCCGGGGGAATGAAGGAGGGCTGATGAAATTCCTAAAAATCCTTATTCCAAGTCTTTTGCTGGTAATCATAGGAGGGACCGCCTATTCGCAGAATCCATTTACCATCCGCGCCGACATTTCCGGGCCGGGAGTATATCTGGATGGTTCTGTCAAAACCATCAATCCCGGGGCCCATATTTATGTTGATATATACGCCACTAATGGGCCGGGGGGAATTGAGCGCAGCGCAATGTCAGTACCGTTTACTTTCAGCGGCACAGGCGGAATCGGTCATGCTTCCTTTGGAGACACGGCGCAATTTGTGGAGCCATCGTTCCGGGCAATTTGGGATATTTTTAAAATGATACATGTCGAAAGCTGGGACCAGACACTTCCGAATCTGTTTTGTTTCGTGGGGGTCGATATAGCCGGTTTCCCCATAAACTCGGGTGAAATCAAAATGTTCTCCATTGATATTGTTACAAATGATTCATTGGGGAGTCTTTGTATCGACAGCGGCGGGAATCAGGAAGAGGTTTATTCCTGGCTATTCGATGAACCGATTCCCGGTTTTAGCAAAACTTGTTGGCCCGTGAAGCAAAATCCCAATAAGGCGCCGACTTTCACCAATTGCATGCGTTCCCTTTCGGGGTCACATGGCAATCTAATGACATATACTTTCCAGGCCGCCGATCCGGAAAGTGACACCATTAAGTATGAGATCGTTTCCGGGCCGGGCACGATAGATTCTTTGAGCGGAATATGGGGCTATCTTCCCAATTGTTCCGAGGTCGGTCAAACTATAAATCTGGATATTGCCGCCACCGACAGGTTCCATGGCGCATCCGGGCCGATGACATTGCATTGCACCCCGAATATTAACGTGTATAACAGCGCTCCGGTCATCTCCGGGCCGTGCGGCGCAACGCTTCAAGCCGGCGGGTATACGGCCCAGGCCAATTTTTCGGTTAATGATTCCAATCCGGGGGATATCTTTACCTGGGAAATAGCCGAAGTAAATCCCACTCCAGCCGGGATGTATTTTATCGATTCAACGGGACATTTGTCATTTACACCGTTATTACCGGCGGATCAGGGAAACAATTTTGCATTTAAAGTTAAAGTGACGGATTGTGCGGGCGAGAGCTCCGAATGCACGGTGACCTTTGCGGTTACGAATCGATATCCGTTCGGTATAAATATCGGATTCCTTGAGGTCATGCATCAGGGGAGAAGTGTGCAGGTGCCGGTCATTAAGAAAGCGGGCAGCGAGGAAATCTGGGGATTTGATTTTCTAATCGACTATAACGCTATGGCTCTATCGTTTACAGGGGCGATTCCGGGGCCGTTATATGAAAAGCCGGGGCCGTATGAGTGGGAATATTTTAACGCCCGGTTCGGTCCTTCGGTCAATTGCGGCGACAGCTGCCCGTCAGGATTGGTTCGGGTGGTGGGAATAGCGGATATGAATGACGGGGCGCACCATCCTTTGACCAAATTAATACCCAATGATATGGTTTTATTCAACCTGAATTTTATGGTTTCGGAAAGTCCGCTATGGGAGTGTATGTTTCTACCGCTTCAATTCTACTGGACCGATTGCGGAGATAATATACTGGCTTTTCGCAACCGTGAAGACAGTTCCAATTTCGATGTTCGAACCGCCCTTTCGGCGCGTGTCTTCAATATTTGGGGTGAGATCACCGATCCGAATGCTTCATTCCCGACGTACCATGGGGCTCCGGAAGCCTGTCTGGACGGGGTGCCCGAAGGAACGCCTCCCGAGCGCTTTATCGATTTTCGCAGCGGCGGGATCGGTATTATCTGTCCCGAGAGTACCGATGCGGTCGGTGATATTAATTTGAACGGCCTTGCCTTTGAAATGGCCGATGCCGTCGTCTTTACCAATTATTTCATTTTCGGTCGTCAGGCCCTTACCATTAATCCGGAAATGCAGGCCGCTCAGTCGGACATCAATCGGGACGGCTTATTGCTGACTATCGAGGATTATGTCTATATGCTGAGGATCGTATTGGGAACGATGGCTCCGGGAGCGCCGATTGATCCCGGTTTCACGGGGATACTTACTTTTGTCGAAACGGATTCATCGATTATCGTACGCTCCAAGTTCGATATGCCGGTGGGGGCGGTTCACCTCTGTTTCCATGCTCCGGATTTGCAGGGTTACAATATCAGCGGCGAAGCCATGAGCGCTTTTTCAGGAGACAGTCTTAAAATATTGCTGACCGACAGCATTGGGACTTCGGAACGAACTTTGTTAGAAATCTCTTATCGGGGTTCACTGCCGAATCTGGCCTATTGTGCGGCGGCCGGATATTATGGCGAGAAAGTGACGGTCGCCAAGCTATTTGAACAACCGACCGATTTAAATGAATCGGGTGACACTCCCGTCCCGACAGCTTTTGCTTTATATCAGAATTATCCGAATCCATTTAATCCGGTAACGGAAATACGGTTTGCCTTGCCGACCCGGGCCGATTGGGAATTGGGCATTTACAATATTGCGGGTCAGAAAGTGCGGTCATTTTCCGGGAGTGATGGCGCCGGATATAAGATTATCCGCTGGGATGGAACGGACAATTCGGGCAGTGTATTGCCGACGGGAATATATTTTTATCGATTAAATGCCAGCGATTTTACAGCGTCGAAAAAGATGCTTCTGCTCAAGTAGGCCTCACATACATGGGCACAAAGACAAAGGCAGGGTCAATGGCCCTGCCTTTGTTTTTTGCGGAGGGTCGTAGTATTTTGCAATATCTCTTTAAACAGGGCATTGCCTGCCGCATAAACAGGTGTTATGTTATTGGGGCGATTGCCGGCCATAAATCACGGCGTTAATTGTTCTGAGATTGGCTATTTTAGGGAGACTGGAGAAAGTTATGAACCGAAAGTTGTATTTGATAGTTTCAGGGACAATCTTTGGTTTGGTGGCATGTCTTCATCTGGCACGGCTGATACTTGGTTGGCAGATCCAGGTGGGAGTGACGATAATTCCATTTTGGCTGTCATGGTTCGGGCTGGTGGGAGCCGGCATTCTTTGCGTCTGGGCATTCGCCCAGTCTGTCGGTAGATAATGTCTGCTGACTTAAGAGCGGCCTCTTTTTTGATCACGCCCATCACCCGGGATTTGATTTGCGGTTTGGAAGATTTTGTAGTTCGATTCGACGGCGTTCCTGCTATTAATACAATATATTGTGTCTTCAATAAACATTAATCCTGAATATTGAACCAAAAAATTTATTATCAACAATAAAAAAATCACTTGACAACTGCACAAATGTGCAGTATTTTGCTTTTGGGTCGATAAAGATTCAAGAAGGAGTTGAATATTATGACAAACCCTGACAGTCATATCGATTTGGTTTCCGCCATGACTTCTTTTAAAAAAGAGACGGCGGGATCGCTTAATAATTCCGCTCCGGCGGTCAGCTTCAATGCCGCCTGCCCCGATTGCGGCGTGACCCTGATCCGGCTGGGGAGTTGTTTTTCCTGCCCGGCCTGCGGTTTTGGAAGTTGCGGTTGAAATATTGAATTATTGAGAGGAGGATGCTATGCGGTTGAAAGAACTGGCCAAATATGATATTCCGGAAATAATTCTCAACGCTTGGAAGGCGCGTCAGGGGGAATGTTTGCTTCCCTTACAGGAGAAATCGATCCGGGCCGGGCTTTTGCCGCATGACAGCCATACCGTCGCGCCCAATCTTCTCATCTCAGCGCCGACCTCGGCCGGCAAATCATTCTGCGG
>CALMKK010000212.1 GCA_937867135.1 uncultured candidate division Zixibacteria bacterium | reverse complement strand
CGGTCAAACGGAAGCGGCGCCCCGGGTTTCGTACTGTCCCCCGGATAGACTGACCGAAAAAATCGGCTCCATCGGGATTCCGGTTCCGGGCGTAACCATAAAAATAATGGATGATGACGGCCAAGAAGTCCCGATCGGTACCGACGGGGAGTTGGCCGTTTTCGGCGATAATGTAATGCTCGGTTATTGGAATCAGCCCGAGGAACAGCGGCAGGTTCTCCGCAAGGGATGGTTGTTCACCGGGGATCTGGCGCGCCGGGACAACGACGGCTATTTCTATATCGTGGGCAGAAAGAAAGAAATTATCAAGGCCGGGGGAAAACGTGTCAGCGCCAAGGAAGTGGAAGAATGCATTCTGGAACATCCCAAGGTGGCCGAGGCGACCGTATTCGGTGTCAAAGATGATATTTTGGGTGAAGCCATCAAAACCGTGATTGTACCGCGGCAGGGAATGGATATGAATGCGAAAGAAATTCAGAATTTCTGCAAAACGAAATTGGCGGATTTTAAGGTTCCCAAGTATATAGAATTTGCGGACTCCTTGCCCAAATATAAATCGGGCAAAGTCAATAAGATGCTACTAATGAATAAAACTGTTTGATTATAATTTCCGGAAAGGGAAAAGTATGAAATTCGGAAAGGAGTTGCTCAAAATTGACCCGGCCAGGGAGTCAACGATGGCGCAGGAATTCCTTCAGGCGGCCGTCAAAAGTGTCCCCAAGCGCGACGGCATAATAGTCGGCGTCAGCGGCGGGGTCGATTCGGCGGTGGTAATCTCATTGGCCGTGCGGGCGGTTGGCAAAGAAAATGTGCTGGCGCTGATACTTCCCGAAAAAGAATCGAATCCGATCTCGGCCCAATATGCAAAAAAAATTATAGAGCAATTGGGAGTGGCTCATAAAACCATTGAATTGACCGATACCGTAGCCAGTCTGGGTACCTATAAAAATCGGGATGAACTAATCCGGGAAATCTTCCCCGAATACGGCCCGGGGTACAAGCATAATATTTTTCTGCCTCAGAATATCCTGGAGGTGGACCGCTATAATTTTTATACTTTGCGCATCGACGATGGCAAAGGGAACCGGAAAGAGAAGCGCCTGTCCAAGAAGCAATTTCTGGCGATTACGGCGGCGGCCAATGTAAAAATCCGCTCCCGGATGCTGACGCTTTATTATTGGGGCGACCAATACAATTATCTGGTAGCCGGAACCACCAATAAAACCGAATTTCTGCTGGGCGATTATTGCAAATACGGCGACGGCGGGACCGATGTCGAGGGAATCTCGCATCTTTATAAACTTCAGATATATCAGCTGGCCGCATATTTAAATGTCCCCAAGGAAATCATAGAAAGAACGCCCAGCCCGGATACTTTCAGTTTGCCCGTTTCCGATCAGGATTTTTATTTTGTGCTTCCTTTCGACCTGCTTGATCCCCTATTGTATGCCTGGGAATATAAAGTGGATATTAAGGACGTGGCCGCCGGCTTAAATTTGACGGAAGATCAAATCCGGCGCTGCTACAAGGATTTCAGTTCGAAATTCGCATCCACCGAACATATCCGGCAATTGCCGAAGGCGATGGAAAGGGATTGGCGCAAATATCGTTGATAGGATATTCCGGGCGGGGAGGAAGATTTATTTTACTTTACACCCGGAGTTTGGTGTTTTATTATTAAATAGGACAATGTGTTAAGGATAGGATTATTTAGTTCTTAAATCGCTGGATATGGAAACGGAAAAGCAGAAAAGAACGATTGAGGTCGGCGATATTTTCCGAGTCGCCTGGCGGAGGAAATGGCTGATTGTCATTCCGCTGATTCTGGTGGCCGTGGTGGCCTATTTCGGCTCCTATCTTATCACGCCCGAATATGAATCATCCGTAATAATTTACCTCGGCAACCCGGTCCGGCTTTCCGATCAATTGCGCCGGATGGTGGGGGATGTCGGCAATGTCCTCGGCGATAATCGCTATCGTGAAGCGGAAATGCAGAGTCTTCAGAATGAATTGACATCAAGCCCATATATTCAGCAGCTCGTGGACAAACTGCGTCTCGATCAGGATCCTTCCCTGGATAAGCGTGCCGAGAAATTGCGAAGGGCGCGCCCCGATTTATCGATGGCGCAAGTCCGTTTCAGCCTGATTTTAAATGATCTGCGCGATAGAATCGGCATCAGTTCGGCCGGCTGGGAGCAAGTTCGGATTTCGGTTCTTTCCCCCGACCCGTTTAAGGCCCGTGATATCGCCAAGACTTTGGGTGAAATCGTAATGGATGAGAAGACCAAACAGGCGCTGGGATCGGTTCGCATGTCCCAGGATTTTACGTACGATCAGCTGGCCAAATATGAAAAGGACCTGCAGGATAAAATCAACGAAAAAACCAGATTTGAAAAGCAGTACATGGGCGCCCAGATGAATGAATTGGTCGTTTCCGATTCCAACCGCAAAGCTATCAGCGGGGAAATTGACGGTATCAATGCCGATATTCAGGAGAAAAAGAGTGAAGAAACAGTTCTTTTAGGCAAGTTGAGCAATGTTCCCTCAAGCAAGCTGGTTTTGACGGAATCCCCCGAGTTGCAAAGGATGAAAGACGACGTTCAGAATCTACTGCGTTCGGTTTCCAGCCTGATGCCGCGCTATCGCTGGAGTGACCCGGAAATACTTAATTTTAAAACCAAATTGTATAATTATATAAATAACATCGAAGATGAAATCAGCCGGCGGGTCACGACTCAATTCGCCCAATATGATGCCGCGACGCGCGATCTGATAGTCCAATTATTCAGTCTCAGGACCGAACTGGATATATTGTATTCAAAGTCGAATATTCTGCAATTGGCACTCGACGACATTAATCAAAAGATAAATTCCTATCCGGATTATCAAGCCAGATTGGAGCAATTGAACCGCGAAATAAACGCGGCGCGGGACCTTCGGGACAGATTCAAGGAACAGCAAGAAGGCTCCCAGATATCACAGGCGCTCTTAAGCGAGGCCCGTTTCCAGGTGATTGAACCGGCCAAGGTTCCGATGGAGCCGGTCCGGCCGAATCGCACGAAAATTCTGGTTATGGGATTGATACTCGGCCTGATGGTCGGCGCCGGCGTGGCTCTTCTGGCCGAACTGATGGATACCTCGTTCAAAAAAATCGAGGATGTCGAGGAATATCTCGGCTACCCGGTTTTGGGTGTCATTCCCGGTATCAGTTCCCTCAAAAAAATGCCCAAATTGTCCTGATCAACCCACCCGGGACGAGCTTCAATATTAAATTTATTCCCGTTTTTTGGCGTCGATTTTTTAAAATATTTAGATCTATTTCTCCACTGTTTCATATTGAAACTCCCGACTAAAATCCGATTGGGATGGGCTCTTTAATGGATTGAATTCACGCCTGATTTATTTCATAAATTATTTTTTTCTGTGGCTTAACAAGTTTCCGCGGTCGGTCATGCATCAAGCCGCTTTGGAATCATACGGCGCTTTATCCGGAGGAGATTCTGCCGATATCATATATGAGGCCGATGTATTGGATGGGCCTCCGGATGACGGGCCATTCGTTGCCGATATTTATAAATTGATCTCAAGGGAAATCTCTCCCTTGAGATGCGAGGTACGGTATTGATCAATCTTCATGCATTCCATTCCCATAAAGGGCGGATTCCCTTCTTGAAAAGATTGGAAGTCAGGGTTGCCCTTCTCATTCTGGGATTGCTGGTTATTTATTCGACCGATTTGTTCTATTCCCGTCATCTCGATCATGAGAAAATTCATTTGCTGCTTGAAGAAAAGACCAAAGAAAAGGCCGCCGCATTTAATAATATCATCGAACTGAAGGGACAGGCCCTGAGGGATTTTGCGTACGATTATTCGTTCTGGGACGAAATGGTCACATTCGTGAATTCCCCGAATCAGAAATGGGTGCGGGATAATATTGATCCGGGTCTGGCGACCTTCAAAACCGATGCGATTTGGATTTATCGCACCGATATGGAATTGGTTTACAGCGCCACTGACAGTCTAGCAAAGGGATTGCATGAATTACCGGGGAAGAAGGACGCGATCCGCCGCCTGATATCGCGCAGTCGTTTCGCCCATTATTATTGTGGTTCGTCAAATGGATTAATAGAAATTTACGGCGCTCCGATTCAGCCCAGTTCCGATTCTTTGCGGGAGACGACGCCTTTGGGATATTATTTTGTGGGGCGGATATGGAACCCGCGCTATCTGGAGGAGTTGACCGATCTAACCGGAGGTAATATCCGGATTTTGATGGATGAGGATGGTAAAACCCCCGACACGGCAACGGTTGAAGACCGATATTCCATTTCACTGACAAAGAGCCTAAACGATCTGGAGGGGCGACCGGCCGCTTATGCCGTCTTCCATGTCACCTTGTCGGAAATTATGATGGCGGCGGAGATGTCGAAAAATCGCTTTATCTTAGTATCGGTCGGAGCCACCGCGGCCATTCTGGTGATTCTAATAACCCTGTTCGTATGTGCAATTATTCCGTTAAAATTAATATCTCGAAGTCTGGCCGAAAAGAACCCTTCGCTTTTGAATGATCTCCAGGACGCTCAAACCGAATTCGGGCAATTGGCCCGATTGGTCAACAGATTTTACGAGCAGCATGCGGAATTGATGCGCGAGGTCAAAGAACGAACCGCCTCGGAAAAGGCCCTTCGTGAAAATGAGAGTTACCTGCAGATTCTTTTGGATTCCATTGACGCCGGGATCCTGGTGATCGAAGCCGACGGCCATAAGATAGTCGACGCCAACGAACAGGCCCTTAAAATGATCGGCGTCTCGTACCATGACATTCAAGGCCGGGAGTGTTATGGTTTTCTCTGTCAAGCCGAAAAGGGGAGATGCCCTATCACGGACTTAAAGCAGACGGTGGATAATTCCGAGCGGCTGCTGGTTAAGGCCGATCGGACGGTTATCCCGGTGTTGAAAAGCGTCGTCAAAGTCCGTCGCAACGGGAAAGAGTATCTCATCGAGAGTTTTCTCGATATAAGCAAATTGAAAGAGACGGAAAATGCGCTTCACGATGCGGCGGCAAGGATGGCCGCCCTGGCCGATGAGCAGAAAATTCTTTTGGAGAATGCCCGCGATTTTCTTTATCGCCATGACGATAAGGGGGTCTTCTTCTACGTTTCTCCGTCCGTCCAATTGATTACGGGGTACTCTCCCGAGGAGTGGTGCAAGCATTATACCCGGTATCTTACCGACAGTCCGGAAAATATAAAGACGGTCGAATATACCGAGGACACTCTCAGGACGGGGAACACTCATCCGCCCTATCTGGTGGAGATTTATCATAAGAACGGCAATCGAATCAATCTGGAAGTCAATGAACAACCTGTCATCGAAAACGGCAAAGTGCTCGGTATCGTGGGGGTCGCGCGGGATGTGACAGAGCGAATTCAGATGCAGGAGAGATTACGGAAATCGGAAGAGAAATATCGCAATCTGGTGGATAATATTTCCGATGGTCTGGTTGTCTGCGATTTTGAGGAGAAAATTATTTTCTCCAATCCGGCGGCCTGCAAAATTCTCGGTTACGGCCCCGAGGAGCTAATCGGAAGCAATTTCCTCAATCTGGTTGTTCCGGCCGACCTGCCTCAATTGCTGACCGAAAACAAGAAGAGAAAACGGGGGCAGGAAAGTTCATATGTTATCTCCGTATTGCGTAAAGACGGTGACGTGAGAATGCTGTTTATATCGGGCCGGCCGTACGCGGAGGAGAAGGGCGGAGTTCTGGGGACGGTCGGAGTTTTCACCGATATCACCGAAATGCGCAAGGCCGACGAAGAGCGTCTTCGCCTTAAAGAGGAATTGGCTCGTGCCCAGCGGATGGAGTCAATGGGGGTTTTGGCCGGAGGGGTAGCGCACGATTTGAACAATATCCTCGGGCCGCTGGTGGCGTATCCGGAAATGATACTTTATAAACTCCCCGACGACAGCCCGGCGCGGAAGCAGGTGGAAATGATGGGGCGGGCGGCTCGCGAAGCGGCCGATGTCATTCAGGACCTGCTTTCTCTGGCGCGGCGCGGTAGGTACGAAATGAGACCGACCAACATCAATGATGTAATCGAGGAATATATTAATTCGCCGAGTTTTGTCGAATTATGCCGGCGCAACGCCAATGTATCCGTGACCAAAAATCTTGATAGAGCAATATATTCGATTTTCGGTTCCTCGCCGCACCTTCTGAAAGTAATCATGAATCTGATCGTAAATGCCTTTGACGCCATGCCGGGCGGGGGCGATCTGACTATTGCCACTTCGCAATCATATCAGGAGAAATTGCAGAGCGGCTTCAAGGATATTATCAAAGGAAAATATGTAATGGTTCGGGTCAAGGACACCGGCATGGGAATCGATGAAAAGGATTTGAAAAAGATATTTGAACCGTATTATTCCAAGAAAAAAATGGGGACCAGCGGGAGCGGATTGGGTCTTTCGGTGGTTTATGGAATTCTCAAGGACCATAAAGGATACTATGATGTCATTTCCAAGGTCGGGGAGGGGACCGAATTCATCATTTATTTCCCGGCGGTGGAAGCGGCGGTCATACATAATTCCACCGATGCGATGGATTTCACCGGGAAAGAAACGGTTCTCATAGTCGATGATATGCAGGAACAGTGCGAGACGGCATCGCAGATTATCGGGAGCCTGGGGTACAAGACCGTCGCGGTCGCCAGCGGCCGGGAGGCGGTGAAATATCTCAAGAAATCGTCTGTGGATGTGGTTATTATCGATATGCTACTGGAAAAAGACTTTGACGGGCTTGAGACCTACCGTAAAATCAGGGAAGTCCGCCCGAACCAGAAAGCGATTATCGCCAGCGGCTATTCGGTGACGGATCGGGTGATACAGATGCAAGCTATCGGCGCCGGGGCCTTTGTAAAGAAGCCGTACACGCGGGAACAGATTGGGCGGGCGATCCGGGACGAATTGAACCGGACCCCGAAATTTGCGCCGGTGCGATAAATTTCATTTCCCATAAATATTAATATTGATGGTAATTTAGATCACGCTTTGCGGCTATGAAGATCAGGCTGAATTCACCTAAGCTCGCAGCTGCTTCTGGGCCAGTTCGCGGTACAAAGGGGAGCGGTTCAGCAATTCATCGTGCCGGCCCTCGTCAATGATTCTTCCATTTTCAATCAAAATAATCCGGTCGGCATGCTGCACTGTAGCCAGACGGTGGGCGATAATGATAGCCGTCTTATCGACCAAGATATGGTTCAGAGCTTCCTGAATTAAATGCTCGGAGCGCGAGTCGAGGGCCGAGGTGGCCTCATCCAGAATCAGAATGGCCGGATTTTTAAGAACCGCCCGCGCCAGGCAAACCCGTTGCTTCTCACCGCCCGATAGAGTGACACCCCGCTCGCCGACCTCGCTCCGGTAGCCGCTATTCAGAGCGGAAATGAAATCATGAATATTAGCGACCCGGGCCGCCTGCTCCACTTCATTTTCAGTGGCGTTTTGTTTGGCATAGGTGATATTCTCGAAAATGGTGGCGCGAAAGAGAAGCGGATCCTGATCGACCAGGCTGATATTATCTCGCAAGGACTTTATGGATAGTTTTTTCAAATCGACGCCATCAAGCAAAACCGCACCGTTCTGCGGGTCGTAGAAACGCATGAGCAGATTCACGACAGTGGTTTTCCCCGAACCGGAAGGGCCGACAATGGCCAATTTCTCTTTCGGCTTGACGGAAAGGTTGAAATGCTCGAGCCGGAAGCCGTTCTCTTCATAGAAAAAAGTGACATCGCGGAATTCAATTTCCCCTTTGGCCGGCATAAGGTTTTCCGGTCGGGCATCTTCGACAATAGCGGGAGGGAGTTCCAGGTACTCGCGCACCCGATCCACCGACGCCATCGCCACCTGTATTTGAATGTTCGTGGAAGCCAGGTCCTGAATGGGTGAATAGAGAAAACCGAGGAGAATGTAGAAAGCCATAAGGGCGCCCAATTTCATCCCGCCGCCGGCGATCAGATATGTGCCCCATGACAGGACTACGATCGGACCAATCATATTAATAAAATGAACCAGGTTGACCGTAAGGGAATTGGTGACGCTGTTTCTGATGTAAAGCTTCGTCATTCCCTGAAGGATATTGTTCACCTTCCGGTGCTCGACATCTTCCTGTCCGAAGGCTTTGATGGTCTTGATGGAGAGGAAGCTTTCCTGAATGCGGGATGACAGGGAGGCAACGGCCTGCTGTAATTGGCGCGCAATCTCATTCATTTTCCGTCCGAAAAAATGAGAGAGAAAAATTGTCAGGGGAACCGGAATCATAGCCACGAGAGTCATGGTTGGATTCAGGGTGAGCAGATAAATCAGGACCGCCGCCAGCATCAAGATATTGGTCATCAGCATCAGTAGCGTAATGGAGAACAAACCCTGAATCTGGGCCACATCGGAAAGCAGGCGGGACATCATCTCCCCAACCTGATGGGTTTGGAAGAATTTTAGGGGCAATCGTTGCAGATGATCGAAGAGCCGGGACCGAAGGTCCGCAATTATTCTGGCGCCGATCAAAGCCGAAAAATAATCGCGACACCATCCGAATACGACCTGCGCCAGATAAATGCCGACCAGAAAAAGGCCGAAATATGTGACCTTGTGCAAATTGGCAGAAGTATTCGGGCTCGCAATCAGCGAAGGGATCAGGCTGTCGATAAGATACTGGATCGCCCGCGGGAGCGCCAGTGCCAGGGCGGCTATCACGGCCATCACAAGAAAGGCGAGCAGTTCCACCCGCCAATATGGCCTGAAATAGAGCCAGAGCCACTTTGTTCTGCTCATAATTTCCCTTTTGGCGGCAATAACCAATCCTGCTCCGGCTTTTTCCGGTGAAATCCCGTTACATTGGGCGGCAGTGGAAAGCCATATTGAATCATTTGATTAGAAGGAAATCGGTTCGGACCCGAAGAGCAAGTGATATTTCGAGACCAATTTTTGATTTGGCATTGGTGAGTAACTTCGGAATTTTCTTGCCGGCTTCTATAGGGGAATCGAACCGCCGAAACGCCGGCGGCTCGATTCTCCCGTGGTTCAATTGTGATTATTTTGCGCTTCAATCAGTTTCCGGACCGTTTCGAGACCTTCGCGGACTTCAGGGGAATCCTGGCACATCACCCCTTGCTTTTTCTCGATCCTATGAATGCAATAAGGATTATCGGCTCTTTTGCCGGTGGCCGAAATGGAGGTATTGGCGCAACCGCCCCGACACATAATGAGATACTTGCATTCGTGGCATTCGCCTTCGGCCGTATCTTTAGTGAATTGGCGATTATAGGCAAAGGCGCCGGGTCGGTTCCAGATCTCCGTGAATGATGTGTCGCGGATATTCCCTTCGACATATTCCTCGGGCATCGACAGGCATCCTTTGACGTTACCGTTGGATTCGATCCCGGCGACGAACGTTCCCGCGAAACATCCCAAATAGACGCCACCCTCCCGAAGTTGGGATCCCTTGCAGCCGTAGTAGCCGATATTTTCCCCGACATCGATATCCAAGCCGCCTTTCTTCTGCATATCCAGAATGATGTCGATAAAGCGGGGATAATTTTCAATCGTAAGGATCAGATCCTTGTGCTCCCGCATTCTGCCGGTCGACGTGGTCATTTGAATCCGCCATAACTTGCAGCCGGCATCGACAAGTAATTGACGAATGTCATACAGCTCGTCAAGATTTATATTGGAGACCTGCGTTACGGGGCAGACCCTCGGTTTGCCCTTGATTTTAGCCAGCATCTTGATTGCATTATAGGCGCCCGCGAAACTATCAGTCCTTTGACGGATGAAGTTATGAGTTTTCTCGGTGCCGTCGAAA
>CALMKK010000211.1 GCA_937867135.1 uncultured candidate division Zixibacteria bacterium | reverse complement strand
CTTGAAGTGCATCATATTGTCGCCGTCGAACACTTGCGCATGGCTCATACCCCATATTCCGAATCGAACGCTCCCAGTATCGCCATATCATCGGCACTTCATGCGACCCTGAGCGCCAGAATCGGCGGCGAGCAGAAATACCTGGGCGGTCGCCCAAGAATCGGTGGCGACGATACGGGCAGTAATAAGTTCGCGGCGTCAAAATATGAAATTGCTGAGTTGTATAGGCAGATTTATACCAATCATACGCCCTTTCACGAGTTGTTCGCAATCGCCAAAAGAATACTCAGGACATAAGTTAAGGCGTGCTGAAACGAGAAGATTCCGGCAATGGGTGATTAACAACCTCGAAACTTACGCTGTCACACGGAAAATATTGGCCGGGTCTCCGGCCCGGCCAATATCATTTTCAGGTACTATTTGATTTCCGGTGCATTTATGGTGCAATTTCCCGCTTTATGCCATTTGAACCGGAAGAAGCCCTGGTACCGGTTCCTCCCTGCATTCCCCCGAGCCCGCCTGTTCCTGGCGTTCCAAGTTGAAAAGTAGCCCTTGTTACAACTGGATTGCTGGAGCCCGATTTATATATTCCGAAGACCGAACCGCCACCGCCTCCACCGCCACCGCCGCCCGGACCTCCTTTACTGCCGGAGCCGCCAGCTCCGCCACCGTATCCAGCCCCACCCACACCGGCATTTCCTCCGGCTCCGCCATTGCCTCCGGCTCCGCCAATGCCGCCATCGCCGGAAATGAAGATACAATCATCGAAAGTCGGCGAAGAATTATATAACCAAACTGCGCAGGAATACCCTCCGAGGGCACCGCCGATGCCGCCTGTACCGCCGCATCCGCCACCGCCGCCGCCGCCACCATAGCCCATACAAATTATGACGACAATATATCCATACCCCCCGCCCCCTCCAGAGCCATTCCCGCCGTTGGAACCATTCCCCCCTGCTTCTTGAGGCCCCCCACTGGATCCGTTGGCTCCGCTGGTTCCGGCGCAGGTGGCGGCATAACCCGCCTTATGGCTCGCTGTGCCGGCACTGCCGCCGCACGGCCCGGTGCCTGCACCGGGGCTGTTGCATTCCCCGTTACCCCCATTGCCGCATGTGCCAAAAGTACAACAGCCATTTCCGCCTCGTCCTCCCGATCCGGAAACGGCCGCGGCGCCATTCGCACCGGCTCCGCCATTGCTGCCCGCGGAACCATTGTTTCCCTTGATGCCATTGGCGGACTGAAACATGCATTGACTGAATTCCAGGGAATCAGAGCGATTTAATATATGCAGAGCAATTGATTTCTCGGACGCGGCCGTCTGATTTTCGGCGAAAATAAATAAGCCGGAAATCTTTGTGGTTTTGTTGATAGAATAGGCATATGTCCTGTCTTTTCCGACGTTGATTCTGGTATAGGCGTTGGCAATTCTCTGCCAACCATTCGGCTCGTAACCGCCGAAAATAGAGACTCCATTCAAAAGAGTATCATTTTCGATATAGGTTCCGGTATCGACATAGACAGAATGATAGGGACTGCCCCTTTCAACTGATTTGGCCAGACCCAATTTAATCGATGGAAGCGGGTCGAGTCTTGTCCCGGCCGCGGCCGCACCGCGTGATTTTTGCTTGGACACATATACATCTGTATCAACCCGTATAATCTTTTTCGCAGTGTCGGCCCCGCCGGGTCCTTCGACAATAAGCGTTACTTCATAGGTGCCGCTACTGCCATACCAATATTGATGCCACACCGTGGTCGCGTTCGTAATGAGTGTCTCGCCATCCCCAAAATCCCAGTGCCGGTGATAAATTGTCGAAGTAGAATTATCGTAAAAAGTCCCATTAAGAGGTTCCATCCCGGAGTCCGGGGAAACTACAAACGAGGCCACTGGTATATCGGAGACCAGAATGGAATCAGTTCCGGTCGTGGAGTCGGCGCCGCCCGGTCCGAAAACGGCCAGTTTAACTTTATAGGAACGAACCGAGTAAAATGTATGGCTCACTGAATCCTTGGCATAGCTCTGAGTATTATCATCGAAATCCCAACGGCAGGAGTCTATTATTCCAACAGAAGTATTTCTAAATTTGACTGAAAGAGGTGGCGGCCCGAATATAGGATCGGCAGTGTAACCGGCCACGGGGGCCGCAACAACTCTGATTGAATCCTCTCCAAGCGTACTGTCCACGCCTCCCGGTCCAAATATTGTCAGGCGCACACCATAGGTGCCGGAATTATTATAAGTATGCGTGACCAGCGAATCGTGACTAACCAAGGTCGCGGTATTATCACCAAAATTCCAGCGGCAGGAATCGGTGATCCCCTGCGATTTATTGACAAAAGTAACCGGAAGGGGTGGGGCGC
>CALMKK010000210.1 GCA_937867135.1 uncultured candidate division Zixibacteria bacterium | reverse complement strand
GGATGGTTGGCGTCGATGGTGATCGCGGTTTCGGAAACGGCCGTAATCGTGACCGGGATAATTTCGCCGTCGGGACGGGTCATCTCCAGTTGCAGGCCGACTTCGGGCTTAATCGTATCCGGAACCGATTCCCGCTTTATATCGGCCACCAATTCGGGCCGGTGCTCGCCATAGGCATCATCGGGTGTGAGTCTGGTCGATTTGGAATCGCCGATATTCATGCCGATAACGGCGTTTTCAAAACCGGAAATAATTTGCCCTTCGCCGATGGTAAATTCGAGCGGGGGGCGGTCTTCCGAGGTGTCAAATACGGTGCCGTCATCGAGCTTTCCGGTATAATGCACTTTCACTTTGTCGCCCGCTTTAGCCTGTGCCATATCAAGTTACCTTTCTTCGCCTAATCTGCAGTTTTCTCAATATGCCAGACGACGGGGACATGGGCGGCGATGAATGCCGCAAGGGAAAAACGAGTCATCCCACATATTGGGTTTCTTGGCGATTAAGATAGCGGATTTCAAAATATGGCGCAATACAAAAGTATGAAAGAGTCCGAACCACCGGGGTTCGGACCTACTTGGTCGCTGCATTACCGGCGGGCACGGCACGCCGTGCAACTACAATTTCCTCTGCTTCTAAAACACAGAGAACTTGAAATACTTGCGGGGATTCTTTTCGATGTCGGTGACCATGTTGTTTACCCGCGCCACCAGACTTCTAATCTCAATATAAAGAGAATCATCGTTGACCAGTCCCCCGGCGGTTCCTTCACCCCGGTTGATTTTCGCCAGAATCGAATCAATTCGTCCGGCCGACGATCTGAGGTTGTCATATAATTCGGGGTTCGAGATAAATTTCCCGGCGGTACCGGTGCCGGAATTGATCTGCGCCGTCAAATTATCGACATTGCGAGCGACACTCTGTATGGAAGCGGTAAGTTCTTTCTGGCTGACCTGCATATCGCGCACGAGGACGGTCATGGCCGAAACCAGTTTGGTCATTTCATGATACAGTGTGTCATTGGTGACAAATTGCCCGGCGGTACCTTCTCCCCGTTTTATTTTGGCGGTGATATCGGAGAGGTTGTCGGTCAGATTTTTAGCACTGGTCATCGCTTTTCCGCCTTCGGCCATCAGCGCGGCGGCATCGGCGGAAGCGGCGGTCCGCACCACGCTTCCAGTCGGAATGATCGGTTTGCCCAGGGTTCCGGGAATTATCTCGATATATTTATCCCCCAAAAATCCGATTGTCCCCAAAGAGACCGCGGCATCCTCGGTAATCATATTAGTGATTGATTCTTTGACACGGAACTTGATTTCAATCTGGCGGGCCGAATCGAGGTTGACGAATTTGATGGAGGTGACATTGCCGACCTCCACGCCGCCGATCCAGACCGGGGCGCCGGTGACAAGGCCGTTGACATTGGAAAAATATGCCACGTACGAGGTCTTCGGTTCAAAAATCGAGGTTCCGCCGCCGACAAACGAGGCCCAAATCAGGACCAGGATGGCAAAAACGATGAGGAGTCCGACTTTCAGCTCCCCCCACTTGACTCTTATACTTCGTTTCATTGTATCCTCAAATCAAATAAAATCTATTTTACGAATATTGGCAATCGATTCCCGAAAAGGCGCCAGGAAATCCACCACGCGCCGGTCGGTCGCTTCGCTCAAGCCCTTAAGGGTCCCGTCGAAAGCGACCTGCCCGTCATCGATAATAATAAATTTGTCGGCCATTTCGACCGCATCGGCGATCTGATGGGTGACGACAATGGACGTAACATGTTTGACCTGCGCCAGACGATTAATGAGGTCGATGACATTAGAGGTGGCCTGCGGATCGAGACCGGTGGTCGGCTCGTCATAGAGCATAATTTTGGGATCGGTGGAAAGAAGGGCCCGCCCGATGGCGACCCGGCGTTGCATCCCGCCGGAAAGTTGATCGGGAAGGCGGTCGATTATCTCATCGGAAAGGCCGACAAAACCGAGCATCTCGCGGACTTTTTCTTCGATATCGGAAAATTTCATTTTGGTATGTTCAAGCAAATAATAACCGACATTTTCGCCGACCGTCAGAGAGTCGAAGAGGGCGCCGTCCTGAAAGACCATACCGATACCTTTGCGGATTTCCTGCAGTTGCCGTTCTCTTGCCCCGCAGATATTTTTCCCCTGTACATATATTTCCCCGCTCCGGGGACAAATCAGGCCGAGGATGAGACGGAGGATGGTTGATTTCCCGGAGCCGGAATGCCCCATGATAACCCGCGATTCGCCGCTCGGAATTTCGAAAGTGACATCTTTGAGAATTTGCCGTCCTTCGATGAAATAATTGACATTTTTGAAGGCGATCATAAGTACCCCTTCAAAATGGAGAAAATCGCTTTGGTGATAATGAAATTGGCAATCAAAATGGTAATAGATGTAATTACGACCGATTCGGTAGTGGCACGGCCGACTCCTTTGGTGCCGCCCTCGGCAGTAAATCCTTTGTAGCAGGATATGAAGCCGATGACGAAGGCATAGATAACAGGTTTGGTAACGCCCATGAGGATATTGCCGAAGACCAATCTTTCTTTGACCGCGGTCCAATAGGTTATTGATGTAATATGCGAGATAAAAAGGGCAATCAGCCAGCCGCCGGTGATTGCAACCGCATCGCAGACGACGGTCAGGGCGGGAACCATGAAAATCAGCGAAATAAGACGGGGCGCGGCCAATTTGCGAACGGGGTCAATGCCGAACGAAATCAGGGCGTCAATCTGATTCGATGATTTCATCGAGCCGATTTCGGCAGTGATTCCGGCGGCGACTCGGGCGGCGACCATCAAGCCAGTCAGCACCGGGCCCAATTCCCGGACAATCGCCAGAACCATTATCCGCCCCAGATAATTTTTGCTCCCAAAATCGGCAAGTTCATTGGAAAACTGGAGGGCCATCGCCTGTCCGGCCGAGATTCCGGTCAAAACCACCAAAAAGAGCGAACCGACGCCGATGAGATACATCTGCTCAAAAGTTTCGGGGACATAGATGGGCCGTCCGAATAGTGACGCCACCATCTTAACAGAAAAAAAGAAAAGACGCTGGCATTCATAAGCGAAATATTTGAGCCAGTCAAGCAATACTCTTATCGGTTTCATAGTCGCAAATTGCCTCTTTCAACGGCCAATAGTAGAATTGACAAGTCTCAAAGTCAAGGCATCTTTTTTTAGAGCCGGTTAAAGGCGCGATAGTCCATCAAATTTCCAAAGAATAGGCTAAGTAGTTTCGTTCTAATATATTATAATACTTAAAAGAGGTAAATATGTATAATCAGGATAAAACGGGGCGCGGCCACGCCGTGGCCCTCTTCTCCGGGGGCCTTGATTCGGCGCTGGCCATTTTACTGATTCTCCGTCAGAATATCGAAGTCACGGCCCTGACCTTTCTCACTCATTTCGGGTGTGATATTACAGATAAATCAAGTTGCGGTTCCAATCCGTATCCGGTCTCGGAAAAATTCGGTTTCACGGTTAAGCTGGTTCATCTGGGGGACAAGTTTATCGATATCGTCAAATCGCCCAAATATGGATACGGGCGCAATATGAATCCCTGTATAGATTGCCGGATTCTGATGCTGAATGAAGCCAAACAGTTCATGGAAATGGTCGGCGCCGATTTTATTATTACGGGAGAAGTTCTGGGGCAACGGCCCAAATCACAGATGCGGCCCAGCATGAACATCGTGGAGCGGGACAGCGATCTGGGGGGACGACTGGTGCGGCCGCTATCGGCCAAATTGTTTCCGGAAACTCTTCCGGAAAAAAACGGGCTTCTGGACAGGAATCTGTTGGAGGATATTTCGGGCCGCTCGCGCAAACGACAGATGGAACTGGCGGCGGAATTCGGCCTGGAAGATTATCCGTCGCCGGCGGCAGGTTGTCTTCTGACCGATATCGGATATTCCAACCGTCTGCGGGACCTTCTGGCGCATACCGATCAGGTTGATTTCGACGATCTGAATTTGCTTCGGGTGGGACGGCATTTTCGTCTCGATGATCATACCAAACTTATCGTGGGCCGGGACGAAAGCGATAACAATAAGATTGAGAAATACGCCAAACCGCATCATCGCGTTTTGGAAGCCCTCGGGACCGGCTCACCGGTGGCCCTGTTTATAAGCAGTAACGGCGAGGAGCAATTGGAGAAAGCGGCCGCCATCACGGCCCGCTATTGCGATGCCAAAGACAGGAATCAGGTGGAAGTAACCTGTACCTGTGAAGGGGACGGGCGCAAATTCCTGGTGAATCCGGCCGACCCCGATGACGTGGCGCGATATTTGTTGAAATAAAAGGAGAAAGGCCCCCGGCGTACCAATTACGGAGACCTTTCTCTCTTTGATAGAGCAACCGATCGGCGCCCAACCGGCGCCGACGATATCTTTCCATCCGGCAAGTTACGGGCTTACCTTCCTGCGTTTAAAGGCCACAAGCGGTTACCCATAGCAAACATAATCAAATAGCGTGCCGACGGCCCCGAGGGGCAAATATCCGAAATTCCTACAGGCGAAAGGCCCGATAGCGCCCGGTATGATACTCTATACAAACGGGAAAGGGCGCATATATTGCGCTGTGGCGGGATCGCCTCGGGAAATGATACGAATCGACCCGTTTTGCATGCACGGAGGACATAAAAAAAGCCCCTCTTGGCGAGGGGCTCACTCACTTGCTGTTGGCTATCTTACCGAAATTTGCTTTACTTCAGCATCATCATCTTTTTAGTGGCATTGAAATCGCCGGCGTTAATACGGTAAAAATAAATACCGCTTGCTACTGAAGCGCCGGATTGATCTCGGCCGTCCCAAATAATGTTCTGGGTGCCGGCATTCTGGTATCCATCCACCAGGGTTTTTACTTTCTGGCCCAGGACGTTGTAAATCTCCAGACGGACATTGGTGGCCTTGGGCAGATCATAAACAATCGAAGTGGAGGGATTGAAAGGATTGGGCGCGTTTTGCCGCAGGGCAAAGACGGTCGGAAGCGGTTTGACGTCGCTTGCCTGCATTGCGACCGAAAGGCCCGACAGCTCGGGCGCCATATCCTTAATTTGTCCGTTTGCATCGGAGTAAACGAACATTAGACTGTGATCCGGATTGGTCGTAGTTGTAGTGGAAAGGTCGATGGACTTGACCGACGGGTCGTCCACTCTAAAAACCAGGTTGGCGATAACGCCATCGCCGGGATCCAGGTCTTTCTTCACACCATAGACCATGGGGATCAATCCAATAATAACGGTGTTTTTGTCATTTTGGATGTCGGCATATTTGAAATCAAAGTCGGCCGACCGGGTCCCCTCAAAAGTGACCTCTTCCAGAGTCACACCCTTCGAATACTTCAAAGGCAAATCGAGCGCGGCCATCGCCTGAACATTTTTCAGGGTAAGCGGAACAATAACTTTGCCGTCATTGGCGCTTACTTTGGCCGCCGTAAGTGTATTTACCTCAGAAGCAAATATCGAAGAGACTAGCAAGATTGCGAGAAAAACAGTGATGATGCCAATTTGCTTCATCGATACTCACCCCCCGTATAGGGTTTAAGGTTTAAATTATGCCGCCGGTCACTGATAAACAACGATCCCTGTTTTGCCGACAGCTGTTTACAACTCCGCAATACGTTATTCATTTCCGGCGCTTCGTGGTGGTGAGGATTAAAAGCGGGGATGTCCCGTTTATATTATATCGGTCCAACCGGTTTCTGTCAAGTCCTTTTTATGCTCCAAAACCCAGGGCCTTTTTAGCGTCATCGGACAGCCGCTCCGGGCTCCAGGGCGGTTCCCAGACAACATTGACTTTGGCCGATTTGACCCCTTCGATAGATTCTATCTTCTGCCGGGCATCTTCCGACATCGGCACATGCATCGG
>CALMKK010000209.1 GCA_937867135.1 uncultured candidate division Zixibacteria bacterium | reverse complement strand
CCCATACCGGTCAATTTTATTCCCAGCCTCGCCGTGGCAGATGATTTGCGCTTATCTCTTTCGGAAAAGCGATGCGGAAAACCAAAATAAAACCTATAGGAGGTCCAAATGTTTTCCAAGTTTCATAATCGTCAGAGAGGTTTCACCCTCATTGAATTGATGATCGTGGTTGTTATCATTGGTATCTTGGCGGCTCTGGCCATTCCGCGTTTTATGGCCGCCACCACCAAGTCCAAACAGTCTGAATGCAAAGGTATTCTGAAACAGGTCTATACTATGGAGAATACCTATCGTCAGCAGAACAGCACGTATTGGGGCCAGGGAACCACGGCTAGCGCCGCGGCTCCAAATGCCTTCGCTACCATAGGCGTGGAAATTATGGCGTCGGCTCTCTATTCTTACACCATTACCACGGCCAACGGCACGCAGTTGCTGGTTACCGCCACCTGCTCCGTCCTTGATGATGACGCTACCGTCGACACCTGGACTATAAACGAAGGTGGTTTCCTGACCTGCACTTCGGATGACGCTATTGGATGATCTTGAATTACGCAACTTTCAAGGCGGCCCATTCGGGCCGCCTTTCTTTTTGGCGAAAATCCCTTTCACCACTTGATAAATTGATTGCTTCCGATTCTCGAATAATATCATAAATGGTTATTTTTATTTGGCTTAGGACGAAAAAAGAATGTCCTTCGCGATTCAGAATTTCGCCCCAATAGCCGAAAATAGAAGTATGCCGGCAGGACGATTTTTAAGCTTCTGCCGTTAGATAAGGCTCGGATATTCAGGAAAGGTTGATCTGCTATGGTAAAGCATGATATGGTTTATAATTATTCGCGGCCGGGGCGTATTCGCCGCTATTCGGATTGGCTGCTTCCCGTCGGAATCGCCGTCGCGGCCTTTTCGCTCTATTTGAAAACGATGGCTGTGACTATTTTTTGGGATGATTCCGCCGCCTTTGCCGCCAGTAATTTTATCCTTGGTTTGCCCCATTCCCCGTCTTTCCCTCTCTATACTCTACTGGGTCGCCTCTTTGTCCTGATTCCGAATATCACTGCCGCCTACGCCGCCAACCTCATGTCAGCCGTTTTTGCCGCCGCCGCCGTGGCCCTTTTTTATCTCCTTTTGAAGCAGTTTGTCGAGGTCCCGGTCATTCAATCCGGAAGGTCACAGCGAAAATTGGGAAACAAAACTATTGAGCTGGGGCATGCCGTCACTGATGCTGAGTTGCGTACCGCTGAAGTCGAAACCATATCCAAGCCGGCCATTGTCATATTGCCCGCTCTGGTCATCACCGCTCTTTTTGCCGTGACCCTGCCGGTTTGGCTGTCGGCCGTCCGCGCCGAAGTCTATTCCTTGCATCTATTTTTGACCCTGACGGCCATTGTAATTACTCTGCATGCCACGGCCGTGAATAAAAAACGTCTCTTTTTTCTCGGACTCTGGCTCTATGCCTTAACCTTTGCCAATCATCCGCTCTTGGCCATCGCTTTTGCCCCCGCCTTCGCCTATTTAATAATCGCCAATTTCAGCGCTATCGGATTTCGTCCCGCCACCATTGGATTGATTGGGCTGTTTTTCATTGTGTCCTTCTCCGTATATTTATATCTGCCGATTCGCTCCTCCCTGGAGCCGGCGATTAATTGGGGGCGGCCCGATAATCTTAGTGCCTTTGTAGCCGCCATAACCCGCTCTTCCGATCTGACCAATATTGCCCAAATTACAATCGCCCCCGATTACTTGTTGCGTCTGCGGCAAATCGCTGAATTCATGCAGCAACAAATAGGCTGGCCCCTTATCGGTTTGACCCTTATCGGCTTTCTTGGGATATATAAAATTTCCCGGCGGCAGTTTCTCTTCTTCCCCTTGGCCGTCATCTGTAATCTGGCCGTCGTCTTGTGGGCCGCTGATTTCAATCCCAGAAATTTCGACCTTATAAATTATCTGGCTCCTCTGACCGCCTTGATCCTGGTTATAAGCGCCGCCGGTGTGTTGTATCTTCTGCGCACCCGGGTCGTTGCCCCTCAGGCTTCGCTGGCCGTGACCGTCCTGGCCGGCGTCTTTTTATACCTGGCCTGGGGCGATAATTTCACCCGGGCCGATTTGTCCGGCGTCAATGCCCCGGAAATTCTGAGCCGCGAAATCACCAAAGATATTCCCGCCGGATCGCTTCTTATGGTGGCCGAGGACGATGTCCTGCTCCCCTTATGGTACAACGCCTACGCCGAATCAACGGCCAATCAAATTGCCATTGTCTCTGCCGGGGCCATGGTTAACCCCAAATATCGCCAGCAATTGCTTGTTAATTATCCATCGCTTATATATCCCCCCAATTTTGGGAATGACCTTCCCGGTCAGGCTGATATAATGGCCGCCACCCTCTGTCGACTCAATTCCGCCGTCCGAAATGTCTATGTCCAATTCGGAACGCCCGGCATTAAAGCTTCCGATGTTCTCCCTGTGGGAATCATGTTTAAATATTCAGGTGACAATCATCCCGTTGCGAAATCCGACACCGCCGGGTACAAAACCCATTTGCAGTTCGCTGAAAAACTCCTGGCCGGAAATCCCTCGGAGATTCGTACCATTGATTTTGTCGGACGCTGGTTGTTCAACACCGCCGTTTATTATGATCGGATCAATCAGCCCGAAATAGCCTGGAAATTGTTCAACCGCGCTCTCAATGTCGATAAAGAAAATGTCGATATGCGGATTCGCCTGGCCTCCGCCCTCGCCCGAGGAGGCAAATACAAAGAGGCCCTGCAATATATCTCGCAGGCCCTGGAAATCGACCCCAATAATAAGGTCAGCCTGGAATTGGGACATCGCATAGTGCAAGCCATCGAAAAGAAAGGGCCGGTGGCCGTCAATGATTGAAATCTCGATCGTTGTTCCCGTCTATAACGAGTCGGCCAATCTGCCTCGTAATCTGGAAAGGATGGTGCGGGCTCTTACTCTTACCGGCAAAAGCTTTGAAATTGTTCCGGTTGACGACGGCTCGACCGATGATACCGCTCTGAAAATTAAAAAATATTGTGACGAAGATCCTCGCGTGCGCTATGCCGGCTATGCCAAAAATGGCGGACGCGGCAAAGCCATTCGAACCGGCTTCAAAGCCGCCCGCGGGGAATTTATCCTGACCATTGATTGTGACCTCTCCTACTCCGAAGAATATCTGCCGGTTATGTACCGTCTTTTGGCCGACAATCCCGATATCGATATGGTCATCGGCTCACCCTACATGACCGATGGCCGGACCGAAAATGTTCCCTTCAAACGACTGGCAATCTCAAAATTGGGAAATATTATTCTTTCCGCCGCCATGCACGGCAAAATCAAAACTCTGACCGGGGTTCTCCGGGGATATAAAGCCGAAGTTGTTAAGCGGCTCGATTTGGAATCGGATGGCAAAGAAATTCATTTGGAAATTCTGTCCAAAGCTCTGGCCATGGGGTACCGAGCACTGGAGTTCCCGGCCGTACTGCAATCGCGAAAAAAAGGAAAATCAAAATTTAAATTCAAGGCGACCGCCTTCTCACACCTGATTTTTTCATTCTTCGAGCGCCCCTCGCTTTTATTCGGCATGGTAGGAATGCTTCTGATACTGGCGGGGGTCGGATTGGGCGCCTATATCATTTATCTATGGAGGGCCGGAACCCTTAATCCCAATCGCCCCCTTATGACGCTTATGGTGCTTTTACTGGTTTCCGGATTGCAGGTTATCCTGTTCGGCTTTCTGGGAACGCAATTGGTCGCCCTTCGGAAGGAAATATACAAAGTCCAGAGAAACCAGCATTCTCTGGAGGATTTCGTCAATAAAAATAATGCCCTAAACAGAACCGAGGAAGAATTGTCGCGGGCCGGATCCCCGGTCGATACAAACCCTTATGTCCGAGAAACGATTACTCATAATAACCAATAGATTTCCCGCCGGTCCCGATGACCCGGCGGCACCCTTTGTCTATGATTTCAAGCGGGCCCTCGGCCAAGGCGAAATCACGGCCGATATCATCACTCCGTACTATCGGCCCTACCGCAACGACACCCGTTATATCGACTCTTCGGTGCATCCGTTTGCCTGGTCCGACGGTTCCCGCGTCATATCGCAGCTGCCGCTCTATGACCCCCGTTCATTCCTCAGAGTCAGAAAGTATCTGCAAAATGGTTACGCCGCATCGGCCGCCCTGCTCCGCGAAAACAAATATCTGGCCATCCTTGCCCTATGGGCTTTGCCTTCCGGTTATATCGCCCGTAAATTATCACATGACTTCGGAGTTCCCTATGCCGTCTGGACCCTCGGTTCCGATATAAATGATTGGGCCCGCCGCCCTTTTATGGGCCGATTGGTCGCCGGCATTCTCAAACAGGCGGCGATGCTGTATGCCGACGGCTACGAACTGGCCGCCAAGACCCAGGCTCTCTCCGGGCGCGATTGCCGTTTTCTCCCCAGTTATCATGCCGTCCATATCGAAGAAACTAAAACCGCGACCCCTGAAAAATATTTCGTTTGTGTCGGAAGAATTGAAAAAGAGAAAGGGGTCTTTGACCTACTGGAGTCTTTTCGATTATTTGTCGGTTCTCACCCGGAATGGCATCTTTATTATATCGGAACCGGCCGGGCCGAGGCCGCCCTTTCAGTCAAAGTCAAATCATATCATTTGGAAAATTGCGTCCATTGCTCTGGATATCTGGAAAGGAAAGCGGCCAACCGCCTTCTGCTCCACGCCCGTGCCGCAATTATTCCGTCCCATTCCGACTCCCTTCCCTTGACCTTCGGCGAAGCCATGCAGGCCGGGCGGCCGGTCATCACTTCCGATATCGGCGATATGCCTCGATTTATCGATAAATATCACGTCGGGCACTATTATCCCGTCGGTAATATTGAGTCTCTGCATGACAGGATGAATTTGATTATCTCCGATGAAAAAGAACTGGCCCGAAATTGTCCCGAAGTCATCAAAGAATTGGATATTGCCAACGCCGCCCGCGAAATCTCGTGCTGGCTTGATTCTCTCCAACCCAAAATACTGCAGGACATCAGACAATATGCCGGCGCTTAAAGAAAAACAGACCTATTTCGATACCTACTGGCAAAGTCAGCCGACGGCCGTCACCGATCCCCGGGCTCTGGAACGGGCTCGTTTGATACACCGCCTGCTTCTGGGAAAAAGGGGGAAAATGCTTGATGCCGGTTGCGGCCGCGGCCTCGCCCTTGATTATTTTTCCGAGCGCGGATATGATGTCATTGGGGCCGATATTTCGCCCGAGGCCGTTCGCCTCGTCGAACAAAAGGGACATCCCGCCTTTCTTCTCGATCTTGAGAAAGATGATATTAATGGTAAGTACAATATCATTCTCTGTCTTGAGGTTCTTCAGCAATTGTGTGACCCGGTGAAGGCGCTTCATAAATTGCTTGGCGCCCTTACCGACGACGGTCTTCTGGTTGTCTCATTGCCCAATGAATTCCATATTGTCTCGCGTCTGCGGCTCCTTCTGGGGATATCGCACCTGGGGCATTTTGACCATTCCCACCTCCGCCTTTTTTCGCCGGCCCGCGGCCGGGACCTTCTTTCCCGGCTCCCTTTCCGCTTTGAGACAAAAAAGCATATTTCGATCATTCCGCCCCGGCGGAAAATTCTGTCGGCTGTATTTAACCCGATGACGCAACTTCTGCCCTCCCTTTTGGCCCTTTCATCGGTTTATCTCGTGAGAAAAAAATGAAAATTATAGAACGCACCCGATACAACGAAACCATGGGGACTTTCTCCGAACGGTTTCCCGTCCTTTATGACCTCGAAGAAAGACAAAAAAAGGCCGACAAGGTCATCGCCGTCTGCCGTCATTTTTCTCCGCACCCCTTGGGCGATTTGGTCTGCCTCGATTT